>CAYZUW010000376.1:0-4039 GCA_964481325.1 uncultured Saprospiraceae bacterium | reverse complement strand
TTATTAGGTAAATCGTTATTAAGTGAAATAAAAAAAAATAAAGAACGCTATTTATTATTGGACCATAAGCTCCCCGTTCCTATAAAGAATCGATATAAAAGCCCTGAAACATTAGGTAGGGATAGGTTGGCAGCCGTAGTTGGAGCGAATGCACTTTTCCCCAAAAGAGGCTGCCTTGTGATAGATGCTGGAACCTGTATAAAATATGACTATATAAGTCCAACATCTGTGTATAATGGAGGTAGTATAAGCCCTGGTATGCGAATGAGATTAGATGCTATGCATCACTTTACGGCAAAATTACCTTTGGTGAAACCATTTGATTATAAGGACTTTATTGGAAAAGATACAAACTCAGCCTTGCTAACAGGAGCTCAACAGGGAGCTTTGAGTGAAATAAAAGGAATGATATCGTCGTATGTGGAAAGATATGGTCGAATTAAAGTAATTATTACGGGTGGAGACGCTATTTTTTTTGCTAAACGCTTGAAAAGAAAGATATTTGTCTGTCCAGATTTAGTGCTTATAGGGCTTAATAACATATTGAATTTTAACACTATTTGACTGTATAGTATAAACAGTCGAATTTATAATTTTAACAAATGCCAAATTTGAAAAAATATCTACAAAGTTTAGCAATAGCTTTAATACTATGCGCTTTTGTAGCACCTACCTTTGGACAAACCACTGCAACCGATAACAACACTCCGAAAAGAAATTCTCCCTATTCTAGACTAGGTATAGGAGATCCAGCAGAACAAAATTATGCTGCCTCATTGGGAATGGGTGGATTGGGCGCTAGCTTTACTGATCCATTTCATGTCAATTTGGTAAACCCTGCCTCTCTTGGTTTTTTGCAAGTTACTTCCTTTGAAGTAGGTGGATTCTTTAGAGCAGCCGAATTAAATGTTGAAGGTGTTGAAGATTTTGAGTTGAATACATTTGCGGGAAATTTTTCTTATCTCTCTATTGGCTTTCCCATGAAAAACCCAATCAATCTGCAACTAGATGGAGTGAAACCATTGGTTGACTGGAGAATGAATTTTTCCTTGACCCCTTTTACAGATGTTGGGTACAATATAGAATCTCAATCCATCATAGAAGGGACTGACCAAACAATTTCAAGTGAATTTATAGGAAAAGGAGGTACATATAAAGTGGCATGGACAAACGCAGTTAAATATAACAATTGGTCTGTAGGTTTAGATATAGGTTATTTTTTTGGAACCCTAATCGAAGAACGTTCCATATTTTTTAATAATTTGAGCAGTGGTTTCTCTAGTAGCCTAGTGGATGATGTTAGTTTTAGTGGATTCATTTTCAAATTAGGAGGTATATACAAGCATGAGCTTGGTTCCTTGGATGGAAAAGCTACAAAAACGCTCAATATTGGGGCATATATTTCAAATAAGTCGAATATAAACACGGACTCAAGTCAATTTTTCCGTCGACTTTCAACAACTTCCTCTGATACGATTAGAAATGTTACAGACGTGAGAGGTGTTATAGAGTTGCCAGGAGAGGTAGGTATAGGAGTTACTTATGAAAAAGTGAATAAATTTCGTGTCGGATTGGATCTTTCAGCGTCTCAATTTAGTAACTACACTGAGAATGGCGAATCAGTAGGTTTGCGGGATTCTTATCGTGTAGCTTTTGGCGGAGAATATATTCCAAATCATAACTCGTATAACAAATTTCTTGCAAGGGTAAGATATAAAGCGGGTTTACATTTTCGACAAGACGCTAGAGTTGATGAATTTAACGAACAATTAACGGAAACAGGGGTAACAATAGGGATGACAATGCCCGTTATCCTTCCGAGAGGGCAAAAGTCTTTCTTTAGTTTTGCAGTTACAGGGGGCAGTTTTGGAACAGATGGCTCGTTGAGCGAAACTTTTGTAAGAGTTAACTTAGGTTTCACATTGAATGATAACCTTTGGTTTTATAAAAGAAAATTTAACTAAAAATGAATATGTTTAAAAAATTACTTTGTTTTAGCGTGATGATAACTATTGGTATGATGATGTATCATACTGCAGTAGGGCAATGTGAAACTTGGGAAGGAAATCCAAATAAAAGTGAAATTACAGATGCACATACGATCTATAGAGGACACATGAAAACGGATGAGTTTGATGAAGCATTCGAATTTTGGAAAAAAGCATACGAAGCGGCACCTGCAGCTGATGGAGCCAGAGATTTCCACTATACAGACGGTATTAAAATCTACAAGCACAAGCTCAAAAATGCAAGTACCGATGCTGAAAAGGAAGAGGCAGTAGCTATGGTATTGAAGTTGTATGATGAAGTTATTGCTTGCTATGAAAGTGGCTCCATCAAGATGAAAATTAAAGCCGAGGAAAGAGTAGCTTACTTTTTGGGTCGTAAGGCATATGATATGTACTATGAATTGCGAACTCCGTATAGCCAAACTTTTCCAGCTTTGGAAAAAGCTATAGAAGTGGGTGGTATGAATACAGAATACATTGTTATTGCACCATACGCTGATGTAGCTACCTATCAGTTTTCAAATGACAAAATGGATAATGTAAAAGCAAGAGCTATATATGACAAAATATTAAAGTTGTCAGATTACAACATTGAAAATAATGAAAAGTATAGTTCTTACTATAAGCAAGCTAAGGAAAGTGCCTTAGGTTCGTTTGCTCCTTTTGAGTCACAGATATTCGATTGTGCCTACTTCGTAGAGAAGTTAGAACCAGAATATAGAAAGGATCCTGACAATCCAACTGTCATAAAGGAAATGATCCAGAAGCTAAAGCGTCAAGGATGTACTGAAAATGACGCACTGGTAGCTGAATTAGAAGGCAAGTGGTCAAAGTACGCTGCTGCTGAAAACTCAAAGAGACAAGCAGAATTTGAAGCGAACAATCCTGCCATGTTAGCCAAAAAGGCCTATGACGCCGCAGATTATAATGGCGCCATTGCCAAGTACCAAGAAGCTATTTCAGCAGAATCTGACCCATCTAAACAAGCAGAATATTACTTTAGAATCGCTTCTATAGAAGGAAGAAAATTAAAGAAATACAGCGATGCTAGAAGGAGCGCATTAAAGGCGGCCGAACTAAGACCTGGTTACGGAAGACCTTACATGTTAATTGGAGATTTATATGCCTCTAGTAGTAGAAACTGTGGAGATAGTTTTATGCAAAGATGTGCTGTGCTAGCGGCAATCAATAAGTACTCAAAAGCAAAATCTGTTGATTCTTCGGTTGCAGATGAAGCAAACAGTAGAATATCGAAATATAGAGAATCAAAGCCATCAAAAGATGAAGCATTTATGCGTGGTTTTAAATCTGGCCAAACCATAAAGGTGGAATGTTGGATTGGAGAAAAAGTTACTTTAAGTTTTTAATCGCACTTAAGACTTGAAGTGAAAAGGCACTGCTTTCAATGAAAGCAGTGCCTTTTTTTGTGGACTTAATTGCTTTGCGTACATTTGCAATCAGAAAACGAGTTCATTTATGAATGCTTTTTATAGTTAATGTCTAGCTAAATAGGTTCCACACCAAAAATCCAAAAATTTTCATCCTTTAAAAAAGATTATGCTTATGAGAATTTCTTCCATATTGCTAGTAACTGCAGTTCTATACCTTACTTTATTTTTCGGTTGCACACCTAAGGTGACTGCGCCAGTGGTAAAGCAAGAAACGGCACAGTCAACTCCTCCTCCTAAAAATCAAGGGAATGCTAGTGCATGTACTAAGTTTTCGGATGCTCAAAATCCAGAAGGCGTAAAAACGGCTCATGTTTTGTATCGAGATTTCATGAAACAAAACCAAATGGACGAAGCTATCCCCTACTGGGAAAAAGCCTACGGAAGTGCACCTGCAGCAGATGGATTTAGAGATTATCATTTTTTAGATGGTGTCAAGATTCAAGAACATTTGATGAAATCCGAAACGGATGCTGACAAGCTCAAAGTTTTGCAGGATAGAATATTTGAATTATATGACGAAGCAGCAGAATGCTATCCAGCGAAAAAGAGTCTTTACAAAGGACTTAAAGCTTTCAAACT
>CAYZUW010000375.1:0-4065 GCA_964481325.1 uncultured Saprospiraceae bacterium | reverse complement strand
GATTTGTTGTTTCTGATAATGATATGATTTCTAATTTTAACGGATTACAGAATCTTGAATTTATAGGAGACAATTTTGAATTGACAAGAAACGAAAACCTTACTAGCTTAGAAGGCCTAGATAACTTGAGTAGTATAGATGGAACATTGGTTGTAAGAAGCAATCAGCGACTAAAAAACATGAAGGGTCTAGAGTTTTTAAATACAATTACGGAAGGACTTTCGCTTTTAGATTGTGAAATAGCCACTCTTGAAGGACTAGACAATGTGCGTAACCTAGGCCATCTCCTTATCAGTCCAGCGAATAATCTTTCCAATTTGTCTGGATTAGAAGGCTTGGAGAGAGTAGTTGATTTTCGAATCAATGGAAATGGGTCTCTATTGTCTCTTACTGGCTTAGGATTAACAACCATAACGGGTGACTTAAATATACAAGGCACCAATATAAGAACCTTAGGCGGCCTAGAAGCCTTAATTCGAGTTCAAGGAGAACTCCATTTGGATCGAAATAATGACCTAGAAACAATAGGCTCTTTATCAAACCTTGAAATTTTAGATGGAAACTTGTTTATACAAACTACTGCCATATCCAATATTCGTGCTTTACAAAATATTGAAAAATTTGATGGTAGTGTCACTATTCACGATAACGAAAATTTATCCGTGTGCGAAATAGAAGCACTCTGTGACTTCATTGAAGAAGGGAGCGACGCAATCATTTCTGATAATGCAGAAAACTGTTCTAGTCCTGAACAAGTAAGTATGCAATGTAATTTACTCATCGACAATGACAACGATGGCTTTCCCAATTCTGTAGATTGTGATGATGACAATCCTGAAGTCTTCCCAGGCGCTAACGAAATCCCTAATAATGGAATTGATGAAAACTGTGATGGTGAAGATCTAATTACAAGTTCGCACACGCTAGGTGACCTTACTATTAACGTTTATCCAAACCCTGCCACGGAATTGGTTTTTATTGAATCTAATTTGGGTACTTCTCTGGAATATGAGTTAATAGATATATCGGGTAAGACTTGGATGAAAGGTAAAGTTGGAAGTCAAATCGAAAGAATTGAAATCTCAGCATTAAATAAAGGAATTTATTTGCTCAAGATATATGATACAAATAGCGGAGGATTTATCGTAGATAGATTTTCAAAGCTATAATGAAATAAATGGTAGGTTTTTGTAAGTGGGTATTGAAAGAGATTGTAGTCTATCTTGGATTAATCTCTTTCTTTACCTCTTTTTTTCTATTCTTTTCTCAAAGCAATCAAGTCTTTTAAAACCTCTTTTTCTGATTGTGATTTTATCGAAGTGATTTGCAGCGCTTGAATATTTAATGGTTTTCCTTTAGCATATTCATTTTGCACGCTTGTTACTAGCTCATCTGATGCCTGAGCATGTAGTTCAGATGATTTTATCCCAGTTTCTAACCATAATACTGGTAACACATTTTTCGCATCCTTACTCAACTCCCCTACTCTCGTCCAAAAATGCCAATCTTTTTGAATGGCTCTTCGTTTTAAAATTTTACGAAAGGTGTGCGCTATTGTAAACCACCATCTAGTAGTAAGATATTTATTCACAATTCGTATCAACCTCAAAGTATCTTCAATTTTGCCGTACAATTTTCTACCTAAAATTGGATTTCTCCCTTCAATATCTGACAAATCTGGATCCACTGGACTATAACTTCTTTTATGGTAGTTTTTTATTTCGATGAGAAACAGCTGTTCTGATTTGTATATCCCGATAAAGTCAACTCCTTTGAGACCATGCCCGGAAAGCATCTTAAAATAGGCATGCTCATCGTATTTCCTAACCACCCAATTGTTTCCGAATATAAATTCTATATCTGACTCCTTAAATGACCTTTTATTCATTAATGGTTCGGTAATTTTTGAAAAATATAAATTGACCAGGAGTAAACACCTGGTTGTTAAGCGATTATAAAACTTTTGTGCATAGTTATAATATTCTGGATGTCAGTGAAGTAAAATTTGTTATCGAAGCATAGTTCATTATAACAAAATGTTAAATCATAGATTTTTATTCAACTCTATTGTATGTATATTTGTTATTCGATTTAATAAATAAGCTCCATGTTGCGCACGTTTTTTCTTCTATTTACGATTTTATTTCTAAGCTCTGGTTCTACGTATACTCAAATTCCTAGCTCTGAAGATAAGGAACTTATCAATGGCGTTACCTTGTGTATGCATAGTTTTGATTATTCTTATGACTATAGTCCTATGGTCACAGAGATATCAGATTTAGGAGCAAAATGGATTCAGGTCAATATTAAGTTTTATCAAGAAAACATCTATTCCTCTCGGATTGTATCTGATAAAGGATATGACGCTTATTGGAATCAGTTTGAGCAAATAATCATAAAGGCAAAGGAAGAGGGGCTCAAGGTGACCATTTTACCCATTATTCTTTTATCCAATCCCCAAGGTAATAACTGGCGAGGGCTTATCGAGCCTTATGATCTAGAAAAATGGTTTCGGTATTACGAAAAGCTAATAACCCGCGTGGCAGTTGTCGCAGAGCGAAATGAAGTGGATATGCTCACGGTGGGATCAGAACTGGTTAATCTACAACAATATACCAGCCGTTGGGAAAATATTATCAGTGTAGTTCGAGATAACTTTTCAGGAAAGCTAAACTATGCTGCCAATTGGGACGCTTATGATACCATTGGATTTCTAGACAAACTGGACTACTTAGGTATATCTGGCTATTTTGACCTTACCACTAGTACTAGTCCCAGCAATTGGTCCCTTAGATATAGCTGGGGAGGCATCAAAAGCCAAATATTTGACTTCCAGCAAAAGCATGACATCCCTATTATATTTACCGAATTGGGCTATACCTCTCAGGATGGTACTAATATGCATCCATGGAATTACTACGCAACAGATGTAATAGACCTAGAAGAGCAAAAAGCCTGCTATCAAGCTTTTATCGACGTCTGGGGCGAAGAAGAAGAGTTTCACGGGGTATTTTTTTACGATTGGAATGGCGAGGGAGGCCCTGAAGATGCTGGATATACTGTGAGAAATAAGCCAGCGGAGCAAATTGTCAAGTCTTGGTTTGAACAAATCAATTAATAATGCCTTTTTATAAGGACGCAAAACCTATGAATAAGCAAGGTTTTGAGCTATTTTTGTATATCATAAATTTAAAATAACTAAAATTAATTTTAAAATGAAGAACGTATTATTTTCAATCTGTTTGACACTAGGCTGCTTCTTAGTAGCAGATGCTCAAATTAAAACACCAGCTCCAAGTCAAGGCTGCAAAATTGAGCAATCTTTAGGTCTTACTACAGTATCTCTAGATTACTCTAGACCAAACGTTAAAGGAAGAGAACTTTTCGTAGAAGTTGAAGCTTGGGACCAAATGTGGAGAACAGGAGCAAACGGTGCTACTAAGATAACTTTTGGAGCAGATGCTACCATTGGCGGTCAAAAAGTAAAAGCGGGTACTTACTCTATCTATTCTATTCCAAACAAGACCATGTGGACTGTAATGTTGAATACAGACTTGACTTTGGGAGGAAACGTTTCAAAGTATGATACTGCTAATGAAGTAGCAAGATTTACTACTAAGACTTTAGATTCACCATTTTTCTTCGAGACATTAACTTTCGATTTTGCTGACATCACTAATGATGGAGCGTCTTTAAACTTAATGTGGGGTGATTACATGATCGAAATGCCTATTTCATTAGGTACTGATGACGTTGTTATGGCTTCTATCGACAAAGCTTTAGCAGGCACCTCTAAAGAAGATTACTATGCTGCTGGTTCTTATTACTTTGCGAATGGCAAGGATATGAATAAGGCTTTAGAGTATGTTCAAAAAGCTAACGAAACTGATCCTAAGTTCTGGCAAGTATACAAAGAAGCTGAAATTTTAGCTGCTATGGGCAAATATAAAGATGCTTTAATGGCTTCTCAAAAGTCTATGGATTTGGCTAAGGCTGCTGACTACAAGCCATACATCAAGAGAAATGAAGATTTTATCAAGAAATATGCAGATAAAGGTAAAATGT
>CAYZUW010000374.1:0-4066 GCA_964481325.1 uncultured Saprospiraceae bacterium | reverse complement strand
GGTCGCACCAGTCAATCACACATAAATCATCAAAGGTCGAAATTAATTCTAGTTTCATATCCTTGCACCTTTATAAGTACTTTTTGTTTCAACATTGAGAATTTAACCTTAGGTCAAATTGTTAGATATTCCCAATTGTTGACACAATCATGAATTCATATGCTATCCCTAATCAAATGGATTTCAAATTCTTACAGTAAATATTATTCATTTTTTATATCAATATTTTACTGCCGAAACTTGAGTAAAATAATATACAATCCAATGGACAAGCGATCTGGAATAGTAGCCACTTGCGGGCAGATTGGAAGCTTAGCAAGTGGATAGACCGTAGGGCCGAGCGAAGAGCGAGCTATGTAAGGTAGCGACCCTGATATCCGTGGGGCTGAGGCGTGCATGAGCTAGGATATCTGGGATGGCCCCAAACAAATATACTGCTATATCAAACTCTGAGGCTATAAAATAAAAATACCCTTTATATTATGCAGAGCTTGGCTTGTAGTATCATAATAATAATACTTATCTTCGCACTCATTTTGAAAAAATAATAATCCACTATGAGGACTAAGTTATCACAATTCCAATTTGAACTTCCTGAAAAATTAATCGCTCAGTATCCAGTAGATGTAAGAGATGAGAGTAGATTAATGGTTGTGCATAGAGAAACTGGTAAAATTGAACACAAAGTATTTAAAGATATCATCGAATATTTTAATGATGAAGATATTATCATTCGTAACAATACAAAGGTGTTTCCGGCTAGGCTATTTGGTCGAAAGGAAAAAACTGGAGCCAGTATTGAGGTCTTTTTGCTTCGTGAACTAAATTCAGACGCAAGGTTGTGGGATGTACTGGTGGATCCTGCAAGGAAAATACGCGTTGGAAACAAGCTGTATTTCAGTGACAATGAAGAAAATGACATCCTAGTTGCAGAGGTGGTAGATAACACTACATCTAGAGGAAGAACCATCCGATTTTTGTACGAAGGTACGGATGCAGAATTCAAAGCAGATGTAGCGAAACTAGGAAATACACCTCTGCCAAAGTATATCAATAGAGAAATTGAGCCCATAGATATAGAGCGTTATCAGACGCTTTATGCTTCGGAAAGTGGAGCCGTTGCTGCTCCAACTGCGGGACTGCACTTTAGTAAGCAGCTCCTTAAAAAGCTAGAAATTAAGGGTATAGACTTTGCTGAGATTACTTTACACGTAGGACTGGGAACCTTTAGAAATATAGAGGTTGAAGATTTGTCTAAACATAAGATGGATGCTGAATACTTCAAGATTCCGCAGGAAGCAGTTGATAAGATCAATAAAGGAATACGTGAACGTAGAAGAGTTTGCGCTACTGGTACGACTTCAATGAGGTCTATTGAGTCTGCTATATCCGCAGAGCAAATGTTGAAAAAAGCAGAAGGCTGGACCAATAAATTTATCTATCCTCCATACGAATTTACTATCGCGAACTCCATGATCACAAACTTTCACTTGCCTAAATCAAGTTTATGCATCATGGTATGTGCTTTTGGAGGTTACGACTTGATGATGGAGGCCTACCAAGTAGCGATAAAAGAGAAATATAGATTCTATAGTTATGGTGATGCGATGCTGATTCTATAAGCCTCACAATAAAAATGTAAAAAAGCCTATATCTCCTTGATTTATAGGCTTTTTTATTGGGTTTCTCCTTGATTTAATTGCAGCTCGAAGGTAAATTGTCATTTATACCAGTTACATCTGAGAATGTCGCATATATTTTGACAGAATTTCTCAAGCTCGTCGTTAAAAATACTCGACGACATTGGTCATATTTTAAGACAATCTTAAAGACCCGTGTGATAATAAATATTGCATTATATTTGTTTGAATCTAAGTATACACCTTAATATAAAAAAGAGATTTGTGATCCTAAACAATTTTGCCAAATTCGTTATTTCATTTGCCTTATACTTCTATTGTTTTAGTAATGTATATGCTCTTGAAAATGCATTAAAAATTGACTTTTATGGTCAAGAAATAAATCTCACCTATGATGAAAGCATCACAAAAGTGTATAGCACCTCCTATGGGGAAGCGGCATTCATCGATTTTCTAAAAAATAAAGAGGAAAGCTCATTTCAAAGCTTGATAAATCAGATGCAAGCTCTAAAGCAAGAAATGAACTTGAATGATTGGATGTATTTTGAATTGATGCACAGTACTATCAATCATATGCTGCAGTCGGGAAATAAGTATGAAAGAACACTATTTGCATACTTTTTACTTTCTAAAAGTGGATACGATAGCAAAATCACATTTATGAACCATAAGATTTGGGTGAATGTGTATACAGAGGACGAACTGTTTGAAATCTCAACGATACTAATAGGGAATAAAAATTTTGTAAACCTATCTTCTGCCGTGGACAAGAATGATGATGCTCAAAGTCAGGTTTATCTACTAGACTATAACATACCTGGTCAAAAACGCGCCTTTAGTTTTGAAATGGATGCTTTACCTACGATTACGCCGCGTCCTAAGGACGTTCAACTTGGTTTTGACTTTAAGGGACAGCCTATCAGTTTAGATATCACCATAGATCTCAATATGATTGAGATTTTGCAAAATTATCCCATTTTTGACGAAGTATCTTATCTAGAAACCCCTTTATCCCCTACTGCAATCCACTCTTTAAAGCCTCAATTAGAGCGATACATGAAAGATATGAATGTAGAGACGAAATTAGAGTTCTTAGCTTCTATCACGAGGATGGCATTTAACTATAAAGAAGACCATCAGGCATATGGTAAGAATAAGCCTATGATAGCAGAGGAATTGTTCTTCTATAATTATTCTGACTGTGAGGACAGATGTGCCTTATTTTATAACTTAAATAAACTTACGCTTGATTTGCCATTGCTAGTTATTGCGCTACCTGACCATTTGTCAATAGCCGTTGCTATGGAAACACCTCCTACCCGATCAGGGAATATAATCAAGCACAATGGACGTAAATATTATTTTTGCGACCCTACTGGTCCATTTAACGCACATCATATTGGTACTTTGCCCAAAGAGTACAGATCTAGCACTTATGAGATACTAAGTGCCTATAAATAGTGCTTTTCAAAACTCTATATTTCAGGATGGTTCGATTATTTTTTAAAAATTATCAATCCACCAGTAAACCCCTGATTGTCAAGCGATTGCAAGCTCGCATAGATAACCTTAACACTATGGTTGTCAATGATTTAAAATTTAATTATCGAACATTGATATCAAAAACTTGCAATCTTGAAAAGATTTGATATATTCTAGTTTTTAGGATGACTTTACTAGAAATAAGCTATTGGTGATAAACGATATGTTTGTTACATTTGCGCGAATTTTCCACGTTGAAAATTTTTCGAATGGGTAGAACTTATTTCATATTAAAATAGTTATCCAATCGAATAACTTAATAATATATAAAGAATGTATTGGACTTTAGACTTGGCACATAATCTTGAGGATGCTCCTTGGCCAGCAACTCGCGATGAACTTATAGACTACGCTATCAGATCGGGAGCCCCACTAGAAGTAATCGAAAATCTACAAATGATTGAAGATGAAGGTGAGGTATATGATAGTATGGTTGAAATTTGGCCAGACTACCCTCGTAAAGATGATTTTCTTTTTAATGAAGATGAATATTAATCTCTAAAGCATAATTTACGAGGTAAAAAAGCAGCAAATGAATATCATTTGCTGCTTTTTTCATTTATTCTATACCAAAGGCAAGCTATGCACTATTGCGATCTTATGGAATTCTTTCAAATTTAATTATTGAGTTCACTCCGAAAAACTCACGAAACCAATAAGTGTCTCTTTTGGCGATATTTTCCATTATCTCAATCCACTGATGCTCAGGCATCCTGCAGGGACAAGACCACAATTCGAAATTTAAAGAAAACGCCAGTAGGGTAATTAATAAGCTGTAAATTTGTCTATTTCTACTGTGACACACATTTTTTACACTTATTTTTAATATGCAAAAAAAATTATATACATTTGAGGTCTGCGAGCATATTTCGCGTTTACAATAC
>CAYZUW010000373.1:0-4074 GCA_964481325.1 uncultured Saprospiraceae bacterium | reverse complement strand
CATAGGTAATAGGGTTATGCATGCCATTCCTTTACATTTTAAAAGGAATATTTATAGTTACCTTTTCCCATGATAAAACTATTACGCCTTCGGTTTCATTTGTTTTATTGATTTTATATTCTAAATGCTCTACAATATCTTCTGAAATGATTGGCGTAATCTTAAATCTAATAACATCGGCTTTTTCATCATAGTCATCCTTTCCATGTTGATTCCAATTTTTATTAAATATTATCGTCCAATCTCCTTTTGATGGAATTGTAAAAAATCCATATTTCCCTTTAGGTAATATTGCTTCATTAATTATCAAATCTTTATTGGTTTCTATCCAAGTCGCTTGATGAGCACCAGCTTGCCACACATTATCATAACCAACCAAACCTCCAAATATAATTCTACCTCTTACCCCAGGCGAAGAATAGTCTATATGAATATGTGCATCACCAATCATCGCCATTGTTTCGGTATGTGGACTTAACGGGTTTTTCTTTACTGCTTCTACTTTTTCAGTAGGACTATCCGTATGATTATACTTTTTTTCTTCTGAAACGACTTTATCATTATTACAACCAGCCATTAAAAAGTTGATTAAGATTAATACGATTAGATTTTTCATTATTCTTACTTTTATAATTGAATTTTGATAGGTCGCTATCTTAAAGAATTGGCAATAACTGCAACTGAGCTAGAACTCATAGTCAATGCTCCAATCATTGATTATTTAGTTCAGATTTACTACACTTGTTTTAATAGCAGTCAAACTATCCACATGAGTCCAAGCAAAAACAATTTGGTTTTCCGTTCTTGCCATTACAGGAAATCCACTATCCCTAGCAGCATCTGTTTTGGCTACTAAAAAATCAGACCCTACTTTACCTTTTGGGTTCACTTTAATCGTTCTAATTTCTGCGATTTCTTCTGTATTTTCCATCCAAGTTACTAAGGCAGTATTATCCGCAAGTAATTCCAAAGCTATCCTTCCTAAAGGATTCCCATTATCAATTTGAATAGGTCGTTGAAAAGTACTCCCACTATCTTCAGAAAAAGCAACCTTTACCTCAGCTTTTCCCTTTGGCATACTATACCAAGCAATGGCGATAAATGCTCCATCGGCTTTGATAGCTGGACCATTAACAGGGCAACCTGCAATTTTCCAATTATCATTATATACCTTTTTCGGAGAAGTCCATTCTCCTTCTATTTGTCGAACTACGGAAATATCTCTTACTTCCGTTTCCGAACGGTCTCGATAGGCGACAATAGGTCCTTTGTCAGTTAATGCTGCACTTGTTTGGCAACAATCACAAATTCTATTATCTAGTTCTGTTTCTTGGGTAAGAGCTCCCGATTTGTCAAAAATAGCTGACCGTAAGGTCATTGCACCGTGATGCCCATGTCCATGTTCCTTATTGGTATGCCCTTCCCCTTTGGTATTTCTACCATCGAGCCAAGTAGCAAAAATTTTATTAGCTGATAAAGGTAGCATACTGACAAATCCATGTTCTGCAGCAATGCTGTCTCTATGAGGAATAAAGGAGGCTTGCCAAGTTTTTCCAGCATCAAACGATTGAGCTATATGAACATCATAATCATAAGTGCCAGCCGCACGTTTTTGTAACCAATGGCTAGCAAGTGACTCTCCCTTATCTTTATAACTCACCAGAGAAGGGAAATCCGCCCAATTAACAAACCAATTCGACCCCTTTGCTATAGTTTTGGGACTAGTCCATTTGCCATTTTCTAAAGTTGAAAAACGCAAGGCATCGGTGGTGTCATTCAAGTATTCTACCCAAGAGAGATAAACCATTCCTGTTTCTGAAGTAAATAGATTAGGTTCTCCACCTTCTTTGCAAGGAGTCGCTATTTCCTTCGGGCTAGTAAAACTCAAATCTTTTTTAGGCTGCTCATTCTGGCACGCGTTTAAGAAAAGAACGACTATTACAAAGCAAATTGGCATCTCAAAAAAATTATTGGTCATCGTTTAAGTTTCTTTAATGTAAGAAAGCTACTCTAAGTATTCAGAAAACAGCTAACCTCTCTTGAGAGAAAGCTGTCATCTGAACTACTAAGTAAATTTTAGTTATTAATGCTTATGACCATTTTTTTCATGGTCTGCTTTGGCTACGTAATCCATTCCACAAACAGGACAAGTACCCATTTTATCACTTCCACTACCTTCACAATGCATTGGACAAACATATTCAGAAGTATATTCTTTTCCTTGTTTGTCAGCGGCAGCATTCCCACTTCCACAAGCAGTAAAAGCGATACCTGTTGCTAAAAGGGATAGCGAAAGAAATGCGATTTTTAAATTTTTCATGTTTTTGAATTTTGTGAATAAATGATTAATTACACCCTAATTGATTTTTTGAAAGAGGGTCATTATTGGGAAAACAATTACCCGATGGTAATCTACTGGGTTCATATCTTCCTAAATTATTATCATACAAACCTTCTGATAAGAAGGCGGTAATTTGGTCAATTTCTTCATCCGAAAGATTAAGTTGACGAAAAGACTCATCAAGCTGTTCATTAGGTACTCTATCACTTTCGGCAACGCCATTATTGAAGTAGTTTACTACATCATGAATCGTTCTGAAACTAGCACCATGTCCATAAAAAGGACTATCCTTTAAATTATACAGCTGCGGAACTTTGAACTTGTAGTTATCAACTGCTTGTTCTGTAAATCCCCCTCTTCCTAAATTTTGCGGGTTGTCAATAGTTGTTTTAAAAGTTTCCTCTGGGCAATCGACTAAATCTGCCATTCCCAAAGCATAGAAATCCATACTATTGAGTGCAGGAGAATTATGACAAGTTCCACAACCTGCTTTTCCGAAAAATAAGATTGCTCCCTTCTTTTCTGTTGAACTAAGTGCTTTTTTATCTCCCTTTAACCACTTTTGGAAAGGAGCTTGATTGGATAGGATGATTCTTTCGTAAGCAGCAATCGAAAGTCCAGCATTAATCGTTGAGTACCTTTCAGATACTGGATTATCCGCAAAAGCTTTGTCAAATAAATTTTTATAGGTCGAATTATGGATAAATGAGGAATCAATAATCAACTTATGTACCCCCAAACCAGCAATTGCTTGGGTTTCTATTCCTTCAAACCCTAAAAAGTTATTCTCCTTCGGAGTTCCTTCTGTCCAAGCATTTTCTGTACCCTCATTAAGACCTGTAGCACCAAATTGCCCATTCCAAAGCATATTTTTTTGATATGCTGTATTCATGACAGATGGAGAACGAATGGGTTGCACATCAAGGTCCTCCCCTTTATAAAGCGAACCTCTTACTCTGCCTTCACCATTTCTTCCAAAACCAATTCCACCATCTCCAATACCTTGAAACCTGCCTGCCTGAAAGCCTGCACCAGCAAAATGGCAAGAGGCACAGCTAAATGTTCCCATCGCAAATTGATTAGTAGGGGCAAGCGCAATTCCTGTCTCGTGGAATAATAATTTTCCTAGTTCCACTTTCTCTAGTGTCAGTACATTTTTGGGGTCTTGAGGAATTTTCGACAAATCATTTTCGTCGGGCAACAACAACGCCTCAACCCCAATTCCATTGGTCAACTGTAATAGTGTTTCATTTAATTGTTCATCTAAAACATCGTTGCTTTCTTCTTTTGAACAAGCATACAATAGGCTAAATGCCATCAGAATTAATACAAGTTTTCTCATGTTCTTCCTTTTTTAAAGGGGGATTATAATTAAAAAATATGCGCTGGAATTATTAAGTCTAATACCAACGTGATTGAAAATTTTTATTTTGGATTATTAAAATTTTAAAATTGACCAAATGATAAATAAGCGTTCATCACCTGACTCGTACAATGCCGAATTAGTTTAGGGGTAGTTTAAAAACTATGCAATAGAACTGAACAAGTATATTGCTAATAAGCTCAATTTTATTCAATCGTCTCTTTTACACTACCACATTTGAGCATCATTTCTCCAAAGTATGGATTCTGAATATTCTTCTCACTTGATAACCAATGACCTCCGTTATTGCTATTCGCCATTGGGCAATAGTCTAAATAGATTTTTCCCATTGAGAGGTCATTGTTCTTTA
>CAYZUW010000372.1:0-4101 GCA_964481325.1 uncultured Saprospiraceae bacterium | reverse complement strand
ATCAAAAATGAATGTTTAGCCCACGAATGTGATGTCCTTGTTGGGCATAGGCTTCTCCTCTGTCCGAGTGATGGTGAAATTCTGTTTCACAATCTGTTTTCTTAAGGCAAGATACAATCTTGCTATCACCAAAGCGTAGGCATAGCCATACGCTTAACATGAATGTTTATTTCCTACGCCGAACGTGGGCATCGCCAGATGGTTAACACGAAAATCTATAGACGGCTCCAGCAGGAATAAAAATCATATTGGTCCAATTATGAGTACGTAATGAGTAATAATAGAGAGCAGCCAAATGCTACAAACTCAAAGACGATTCTACCCCAATGCCATCGTTCCCATCTTATTAATTCGGCAGGAAGATTCTCATTGGAGAGACTCCTATCTGCAAAACTTCTATTGGCCTCCTTGAAGTAAAGAAAAAACGTTGAAAAGAATGCTAAAACAGAAAAGCCCATCAACACCAGAAGAATCATACCTTTTCCTTGAAAGCGTGCTATATAACCCACGCTCATAATGGGGATAATAGTTGCGGCGATCGTCAAAGGGGCAAAGAATTGATGGATTTTCTTGCCATAGGTTTGATGAAGTTCAAAGAAATCATTTGCTTCCATAGTTTTCCAGTACGGCACGAGTAACACGGCCTCAGTTATTTGAGCACCTAAGAAGATACCCAGTAGTACACAGGATAGTAGAAGGAGTATTGTTGCAATCATGAGCTTAAAGTTTTGATTTAGAAACATATGAAACAACATCTCCACCGAGATATAAATGTCCATCATGCTCTATGATAGCTCCTGCCTCGGTGACGGCTTCTCCGGTAGTATCAAATAAGGATTGGATAATTTCGCCCTCAGCTGACATTTCTAAGACCATGGCGAACTTCTCTGGCTTGGGTTGTACAAAAGAAGGGAGTCCGTAGACGAATTTTTTCATCCCTACCTTATTGTGAATGTTGTCTAATTGATCATTGCACTTAGTTGTAAATCCCACCCAAAAATTCCCATTTTTGCTTTTGCAGATGTTATTGGGAAAGCCAGCCAAGTTATCTGCCAGTACTTCTGAGGTTCCCTTTCTCTCACCATCAATCCAATATTTAAGTATTCTATACCTTGAAGTTTCTGAGACCAATATATAGTCTTCATTTTCAGATATTGCCAATCCATTGCCGAAGTAGTTTCCTTCAGATATTACGGTGGCGCTCTGAGTGGTAGGATTATATGAGTATACCCCTCCTGTTGGCTTCATCTCTAAGATTATCTTATTAATGTATCTGAGAGAGGTCTTATTCGTTGAAGACATGTTTACAAAATAGATCGTCCCATCTGAAGCGATTTTTAGCCCCGTGCCCATGAGGATCGGGTCTCCATTAGGAGTGAACGTCATCAAGGTGTCTATTGATTTGTCAGAGTTGATTTGTACTAACCCTACATCGTTCATCAAGGCTATTAAGGCCCCTTGTTGATCAAATTGCATTCCTGTAACCCAGTTGTCTGTCACTAAGTACTCTTCAACTTCATCATTTGGCTTGATTTTCAAGATTGCGCCAGATGAGAAGTCCTTTTCTCCCTTATGCACGCCACAATAGATATTACCCCGATCATCCACGGCAAATTCTTCAGCGCCATAATATCCTAATAGATGCAATGGGACAGAAGTTGCTAATCGTTCATTTAGCGCGAGCGGTCCAGTGAAATCTGGCTTTGTGGGTGGTTCCCACGCCTTTGGATGAATCGCACAATTGTTAAATAATAGGGTGAATAGAAATACGACCGCTATGAGCCGTATCAGAGCCGTCTTTGTTGTCATGATACTTAAGTTTATTTTTTAAATACACGACAAATATTCTTTCAACTAACTCCAAGATTCATTTACATATGTAAAGGAATTCAAGACAGTTGAATTTTTCTTCTGATTCGACTCAATTGAGTCGGAGAGATGCCTAAGTAGGAGGCTATATAATATTGCGGAATGATGGATTCGATGGTCGGAAAGCGTTCTCGCATTAATTGGTACCGCTTGTCAGCATCAAGCAAAGCCATTTCGAGTTCTTTTTGCTCTTTCTCTAAAAAATAGTGTTCCGCTATGTTTCTCCCCAGTCTTTCAAGATCATGATGTCTATTATACAAGGCTTCGATCTTCGCATAATCTGCTACCAGGATTTCGCAATCCGTTAAAGCCTGTTGAGCAATTTTGTTTGGTTGCTTAGTCAGTAATGAGGTGTATGCACCGATGATGGAAGGTGCGACAAAGAACTGCTTGATATACTCTTTGCCCTCGTGATTAGAAAAATAGGCACGTACTATTCCCTTTTGCAAAAATCCTATCTGATGAGCATACGCCCCATCTCGCACGAAAAAATCATTTTTTGATAGTTTGATGAGGTGAAAACAGGCTTGTAATTCATCAAAGGTTCCATCCTTAAGCGGACATATTTTATTGATGTATTCTTGGAATATTTTCATTTAAATTATACGTCATTAACATTCAAGCGACTGGCATTTCAGCGGCTGTCGGGCATAAGCTTCGTCCCTGTCCGAGATTATGTTTGATCACTTTATATCTGAAGACAAGATACAATCTTGCTAACACCAAAGCGTAGGCATAGCCGTACGCTTAACATAAATGTTTATAGCCTACGCCGAACGGAGGATACCCGTATAGATAAAGCTTCGCTAATGTATCAGGGGTATATGCAGGGCGTCCTTCTATAGATTTACCTTTTACTATGAATCCCAATAGGTCTAAGTAGCACTGGTGATGAAGGCATCTATAATACGAACTAAGCTATCTTCTGCTATCTGCTCACTTAGATTGAGCATCATCAATTGATTCCTCGATTGACCTTTTATTTGTGGCATGGATAAGATGGTTGTTGGCATCCTTAAGATACGACTCTAATCACACATATAGAAATATTAAATATAAGATTATCAATGGTTTATGCACAGTCTGACGGATCGGTGATATGTATCGGAGTTAGACCCCTAATTTTTATGATATCTCTCTAACAAGCCAATAGTATCAGCCTTGTAGAGATCAAAATCAACCATGGTTTTAGTTTGGCCTATAAAAATCGAAGTTTTTTCATCAAATGCGAAACAAGGAGTAGAAGCATCTGGGTCAATATCAATATCTAAAACAAACTGTAATCTTGTTCGCAATATCAGTTCATGTTTCAATTCTATAATTTCTGGAATTAAGGGATAAAACAACTCTACCAGTTCAGATATTTCATCTCTCATGTCAATTTTGTTACCTGCGACTATTTTATAGGACCAGGATGTTTTCTTTGGTCTTGGATCCTTTTTTAACATTACAGACGTCGGTTCTATTTTTAGTCGATCCGTGACCTGTTTGACATCAAAATAATCTGCATCAAATGCGAAGTATACGTAGTTGTTGCATTCCGTGCCACTATATGTTAGTTTTTCAAATCCCATAATCAAATTGATTGCATATAAAGTGCATATAATATACATGATCAAAATACCCTTTTTCATCTGTTTCTATGACATACCTGAACGCTGATAGAGGGCTATTTAATCACATAAACCACAGACTAAGTAGATATTCAAAGACCCCTTTAGCCCTACTCATAATATTCCTACCTTTGCAGTCGATTTTGCAGACGGTATTATGATTGATCATTTAGAGGGTATAAAGACAAGCATACAAGAGGCGATACAGCAGTGTTTTGACCATGCGATAGCGGTAGAGGATGTCATCCTGCAACACACTAAGAAGGAGTTTGAGGGAGACTATACACTGGTCGTGTTTCCATTTACCCGAGTTTTCAGAGATAAGCCAGAGGCTATTGCGACTAAACTGGGAGAGTCCCTGAAGGCTAATGCTAAGCTCATTGCCGACTATAATGTAGTCAAGGGATTCCTCAATCTATCGCTCAATCAAAGCTATTGGGTAAATCGCCTACATACTGTACAGGCCAATAAAAACTTGGGTCAGCTTGCTCCTAAGGAAAGCAAGGTGCTCGTAGAGTTCTCTTCACCCAATACGAATAAGCCGCTACACCTAGGGCATATTCGTAACATCCTATTGGGATGGTCGACGAGCAAGATCCTACAGGCTGCAGGCTACCAG
>CAYZUW010000371.1:0-4103 GCA_964481325.1 uncultured Saprospiraceae bacterium | reverse complement strand
AGTCTTTACAATCACTTGACAACCAAGCATTTACTGCTGGTCGATTTATAATTTTTCAAAAATTACCGAACCATTATTTAAAATATATAATATATGGAATTATCATTTCTTGGGTGATTTGGGGCCTACCCCTATCTATCGCTGAAAAGAGCGATGGATAGGGGTCGCTATGTTTCGTAGCTAGGTCCTTCGGACTCCCGATAAAAATCGGGACTACTGCACAGCGCTAGTCCAAAAAAAATTATCTTATTAGCACCTTTATCAATCTGAAGCAGAATTGCAGAGTGCAAAATAGAAGGGTAAACCTTCTATAGTATTGAATATTTAAATAAAGATTAGCTAGCTTTATCGATTGATGTAAAAATCAAGAAGAAATTTCAGCCCAATTTAAAAGACCTGCAGTTTTTGCGTGTATTGTCCCTGTTCGAAATTAGCATCCAAAATGAATGTTCCTTTTTGCTCGGGAGGTAATATAATTTCTACAGATTCATCATTTAAGATATTCAAATCACTTGAGATTAATTTACCATAAATATTATAAATTAATATCTGGTTTAAATCCAAAGATGAGTCAAAGGAAAACTGAAAAGCACCCTGATTAGGATTTGGGAATAAGGCAACATTCGATTCATCAATTCTAGATGTGGATACCTGAGCAAAAACTTCGTCCTTAGCGGCAATGCATCCGCTGGCATCCGTCACAGTCACCTCATATCCAAATCCTAGTATTGGTTCCTTTATAACTGGAGAGGTATTTCCATCGTTCCACAAATAAGAAAAAGGTGGTGTCCCCCCGAAAACTAGCGCTTCAAATTCTCCAGAATTGTTTACTTGAAGTTCTATCCCTAAGAGTAGCGGTTCTCGTACAATACGATTTAATACAATATTGCAATCATTAAAATCATTGACTGTACAAGAATAGGTACCTGGCTCAAGACCACTTCTAATAAAGTCTTCGTTTCCATCTTGCCATTCTATCGTATAAGGAGGTGTGCCTGACATAATAACAACTTCAATGAATCCATCATCTTCTCCAAAACAAGTAACGTCTTCCTGGAATGTTTCAAATTCCAATCCTAATACATTTGTTATTTGAACCGAATCGACGTTGATGCATCCCAATGCGTCGGTTACTGTCAGAAAATAGTTTCCATTAGCAAGATTAATTCTCACAGAATCAGTAGATGAGTCTTGCCATAAATACGCATATGGCTCTTGTCCTCCTGATGCCGCAGAAAAAATAACTCCTCCTGAACTCGAACATAAAATATAATCTACTTCTAAGTTTAACAAAATAGCTGGAGTGGATGGAACAGTAATTTGTATTATAGTATCGCAAGCGTTTTGGCTAAGTTGTACATCGTACACCCCAGCGGGGAGGTCATCACGCATACTACCCTCTTGCTGATCAAATAACCAAAGCACTTCGACAGCATCTTGTAAATCAAGATTGACTATTCCATTATCTTCATTATTGCAAATAGGAGGCTCAATAGATATATCAAAATTAAGGTTAAAGTTTTCAATTATATAGCTAGTCACAACAGTGCTGTCACAACCATTCCTATCTGCAAATACTTCAGTTTGTATTTCATCTATCAGAGATTGATCACAAGTATTTTCTTCGACAAATGTAGTTTCAGATTGCTCAAACAATAAGGTCTCTACAATCATAAAGGTCGAGCAGCCACCAACATTTACTATAGTAGTATCTAATCCGATTTCCAAAATGTCACAAGTGAATTCTTGCAAAAAGATTTCTTGCTGGTCTACAAAATCGATTGTTTCAATAATGATGCTGTCACATCCAAGAAAGGAAACAAGTGTATCCCTAAAAGTACCTGCGGCGGCGGCATCACATGTAACGGATGATAATTCCGTTGGTGGAATTTCCACAAATGTTTTTTCAATTATTAACAGGCTATCACATTGCATACTACTACTGAGAAGAATTGTATCTGGTAATACATCATCTATATCACAGGTAAATGATTCAAGAAAAGTTGGCTCTGTGGGTTCAAATATAAAATGGGTAATCACTATACTATCACAAAATTGACCTGTCAAAACTAAAGTATCGTTGGCTTGATTTTCAAAACAAGTACTTTGTTCCAAAATTGTTTCATTTTGTAAAGCTTCAGTAGTAGTTTGTATAATGATACTATCGCATCCTGACACATTTGAAAGCTGTAGGGTTTCAACACCAAAAGGTCCAATACAATTTTCTACATTGAGAAATGTAGTATCTGAACTACGGTTCTCAAAAACCGTAATCTCAACTATTGGACAATCAGAGCCATCAATCATGATCGTATCGGAGGACGTATCTAGACAGGATATAATGGTATTTCTGACGGTATCGATCTCAACCAATTCGTAATTGACAACCACAACACTATCGCAACCATCTTCACTAGTCAAGATAATGGTCTCCATTAATTCTTGATTGGGGTCGCAAGTTGTTTCCGAAATCATGGTTGGTTCAATAGTAATGATGTTGTAATTTGTTATCACAAGGCTATCGCAGGCAAATTGGTTAAGTAAAAAAATAGTATCTGATAATGCTTGGTTTTCATCGCAAGTATTTAGGCTAAGGTTGGTAATCGAGGGATTAAGTTCTAAAAAGGAAGTAACCACTACACTATCGCATCCAAAGTTAGAATTTAAAATTATTGTATCATTTTCAATTACTAGTTCACTACATACCTGATTTTCCAAAAAAGTAGTATCTATAATAATAGGAATTGGAATTTCAATAATTACCTCACCAACTACTCCTAAGGTAGTATCTGGTTCTGCATTAATATCACAAGTGGGAACATCTACAAAAACTGTATCTAGCACCTCTGTTTCAAGAAAGAAATTTGTAATCACCAAACTATCACAGCTTACCGAATTTGATAAAATCAGAGTATCTATTCTTACTTCTGAGGGCAAACTAACAGGAATATTGATATTCGTTATCGAAGAAGACAGTGCTGTTGTATTGATGACCAATACACTATCACAGCCAAATGCTGAAATCAAATTTATAGTATCTGAAACTGACATTAGAAGATCACATTCCTCCATTTCAATCAAAGTAGTATCAAGTGGTTCAAATTCTGTTGCCATTATCACCACACTATCACAAGTATTTGTAGGAAAAATTAATGTATCAAAACCAACTTGATCGAAGTTACAAGTGAAGCTCGTTTCTGCAAAAAGGGTATCAGCCTCTGAAAGTATAACATTTGTAATTATTAAACTATCACATCCCATAGAGGAAGTCAAAATCAACGAATCTGATCTTACTCCATCTTGATCGCAAGTAAAATTGGTACTGATAGTAGGAAGAATTTCTTCAAAAACGAGTTCTACAATTATTAGGCTATCGCATCCATTTGTATTAGTTAGGAAAAGTGTATCAAAAGCTACTTCTTCTATTGAGCACACTATTCTTAATTCCCTACTCGTATCAGCTAACAATAAATTGAAATTTGTAACAACTATACTATCACAAAATTCTCCACTGAGTGTATCCATTCTTGGACTTACCAATGACGGATCACAGGTATCTTGGATTAAAAAAGTAGGTGTTGGACTAGCATTTTCAAAACGCGTAATTACGAGGCTATCGCATCCTTGAAAATTTTGAAACAAAACGGTATCGGGATTAGTTTCTTGACAAGCAAAAGCATCAACAAAAGTAGTATCGGGTTCTACAAATATGAACTCGGTAATGACTAAACTATCGCACTGATCTGTTGTAAACACCTCAATAGTTGGTTCACTTTGATTCACATCACAAGTTGTCTCAAAAATAAAAGTGGTATCTGCCGCGGATAGCGTAGTTGTATTTATAATTATACTATCACAAAAAAACTGATTGCTCAAAAATGTGGTATCCGTACCTACATCATTTGGATCACAACTAAACATATCAAAAAACAAAGTGTCTGATTCAACAAAAGAAGTAGTTGTAATTACAAGGCTATCGCAATTGTCTTCATTTAGGAAAAACATGGTGTCAACACCAGCTAAGCTAAGATCGCAATTGGTCACATCAAGGAAAGTAGTATCCACCATGGCAAGACTAAAAATACTTATCTCCACTCTATCAC
>CAYZUW010000370.1:0-4115 GCA_964481325.1 uncultured Saprospiraceae bacterium | reverse complement strand
GATTACCATACTTAACGCATACATATATAATTTTACACTTATGTATAAACGGTAGCCACGGAACATAGCGACCCTCTGAATTCCTGACTTAATCGGGAATTCAGAGGGTAGGTCCATGCAAAAAGTAATTACTTACATTTAGCAAATTTAAAGGCACCCTTTCATTACACCTTTCTCTTCTATACAAAATAAAAAAAGACCATCATGTAAAAATGATGACCTTAATTATATCGGGGCGGCAGGATTCGAATACCGCTGAAAAAGAGGCACACGGTCTGCGACATTCTAATTTTTTTAGATCGCGTTGACTAGATTACGCTATTAATGACTTTCCAAATCTGCTAACCAACGATCAATCCCTCTATTTTTAATTTTTTTCTCCAATATTAAAGCTTCTTTTTTAGAATTCAATTCAACCTGTTTTATAATCTTTCGCTTTACCGGTATAGCCTTTATGATTTGACAAATGTTTCCTTAGACGATTTTCAGGTTCCATACTTGTTGCACCTACATAATACTTCTGAAGATTATTGGAATATAGTATATATACGTCGAAGGCATTTTCAATCATATTACTAATGTAGCATAAAAAAAGGTCCTCATGTTTTATATGATGACCTTAATTATGTCGGGGCGACAGGATTCGAATACCGCTGAAAAGAGCGGCACACGGCCTGCGACCCTCCCGATGAAAATCGGGATGCGCTAACCAGACTGCGCTACGCCAAATCTCTTATATAAAAATAAAAAAAGGCCACCACACTATGTGTGGTGACCTTTAATTTAATATGTCGGGGCGGCAGGATTCGAACCTGCGACCCCCTGCTCCCAAAGCAGGTGCGCTAACCGGACTGCGCTACGCCCCGTACAAACGGTTATTATTTCTTTTCCAGTTTTTTTTGTCAATCTTATTAAGGAGAATCCTCTGACCCTCTCGATTTTTCATTGGGAGGTGCTAACCAGACTGCGCTACGCCCCGAAAATTTCTTTTCCGGTTATTCAATATTTCTTGCGGTGGAGGCGGGATTCGAACCCGCGGTACGGTTGCCCGTACGTCAGTTTAGCAAACTGGTGGTTTCAGCCACTCACCCACTCCACCAAAGAGTAAATTTATTACTGACTTAAAACTTGGGGGATTGCTATATTACTGCTATCGAATCCCAGATTCTAACGGCCCTACTTCTAAGGCGCGACAAAGGTAGTCAGCACTTCTATAATAATCAAGTTTTTCCTCATAAATGTAGTAGGAATTCAGAAAAAAAGGACAAGCATTATATGGTTACTATCAGGCAGTTAACCTTTTCTCCTACATTCTCGTAAAAATATTTTTCTGAAACTGCAACGAGGGTATCAAAAATAGCCTCTTACAGATAACAGAATTATAAAGCCATGAAATAACAATGTCCTAATACTTAAATGAAGTATTCATCGGGTATTGGAGCTAATTAAGACAATTATTGTCAATGTGAATTGGCAATTGTTTCTCTCATTTGACCGGTTGTGCTTCGCACAATACGGTCTTTTTTGTTTCTGCGAACGCCTAAACCCCCAATCCATTCAATTTTTCCAAAATACTTCATTTTACATTATCTTCGTGCCTTAAAGACGAACACCATTATTATGTTAGAAAATCTAGTAACACTCGGCCTACTCGTAATGCTCCAAGCAGTTTTAGGCTTTGACAACCTGCTCTATATTTCCTTAGAGTCGAAGAAAGCACCTGAAGATAAGCGTAAGAGAGTAAGACAAATAGGTATTGGTATCGCGATTGCGCTGAGGATAGTGCTCCTTTTTATCCTTGTTGCAGTAATCGGTTTCTTTAATGAACCTTTTACCTTTCTTACTGGAGAGATTAAAGATGTAATCAAATACGCATTCAATGGGCACAGCCTCATTGTACTTGCTGGAGGCGCATTCATCATGTACACAGCCATCAAGGAGATATGGCATATGATAGGAGTTGGAGACTTAGAGCATGATGTAGAAGCGAAAGACAGTAGAGCAAAGTCCGCCAATTCAGTAATCATCAGTATTGTGATCATGAACCTGGTATTCTCATTTGATTCTATCCTTGCCGCTATAGGCCTGACCAGTGATATAGAAAACTCAACGACCGCCTTTATCATCATGGCTATTGCTATTGTGATTAGTGGTGTTCTAATGCTTATCATGGCAGATAAGATATCCGTCTTCTTGGCTAAGAACAGAATGTATGAAGTGCTAGGTCTATTTATACTCTTCATTGTAGGAATTATGTTGATTACGGAAGGTGGACACATAGCTCAACTTAAGATATTTGGAGAGGAAATCGTCCCAATGAGTAAAACAACTTTCTACTTTATACTGATCATCCTTATTGTGGTAGATGTGGTGCAAGGTAGGTATCAGAAAAAGTTAACGGCGGAGCAGGAAAGGTTAAAAGGGGAATAGGCGACAGCTTAAGGCTATAATTTTTAATATAACGGAATCAACATTATGGAAACCATCATTAACGTTTTAGTCGCTGGAGCATCCTTTTTTATTGGTGGTAAATTGCTCCAAGGAGTGGAAATGAAAAGCTTTGGTCAGAGTATAATAGTAGCCCTATTAGTAGGATTTTTAGATATAACACTAGGTAATGTGCTCAAGATCGTAACGCTAGGCATTTTTTCATTCGGAATTTTCACCTGGTTTCTCAATGCCATTCTCATTCTAGTAGCGGATTGGTTCCTATCTGGATTCAAGGTGAAAAATTTTTGGTGGGCTTTAGGATTAGCCGCCGTGGTTAGTGTTTCGGGCTGTGTGTTGAATTGGTTTATGTAACCTTTTTTCACTTTTACATTTTAAATTTTACATTTTTCGGTTTTACATTTAACTCAAGTATTAAGATCTAATTAGCCAAGAGAAGCAGTAAAAAATAAAGCCAAACCCGTTTGAAACGAATTTGGCTGTTTGTGATATTCGTGAGACTGGAGGGATTCGAACCCCCGACCCCTACCCTGTCAAGGTAATGCTCTAAACCAACTGAGCTACAGTCTCTAATATGCAGTATTTCATGTTTTATTTCACTAGAAGCCGAAAGCCGTTGTTTTCGGTTCTCTCCCTAAAAATGTCCACCGGACATTTTTTGCTACGCATCGGTCGGTCATGCATCTAAACCAACTGAGCTACAGTCTCTCGGTATTTGTATTTCAAATTTTACTTCAGTGGAAGCCGAAATCCGTTGGTTTCGGTTCCCTCGTTATTTTGATCCGCTGGATCAAAATTGCTGCGCAACACTCGGTCATGTAAAAGTATACAATTTGTACAATTCCATATCTTTTTAGACCAGCTTAATTATCAACACTATGCTTTAGCATTATTGGTCACCGCTTCCAATCTTTCCTTTTCTGCAGTCAACTTCTTTTGGTATCTGCCTTGGACAACATCAACAACAATCAGTATGATAAGCACAAAATAAAAGGTAGTCTTACTCATAGGAACAATCTCGTCGCCGAATATTTTTATGTGCGCTAAGTGCCCTCCCTCAGTAATAAGCATGATACCTACAATAAAAAGGATAAATAAGCCTAGTACTTCATACATTCTATTTTTTGCAAGGAATACTGAAATTTTATCCGCCATCACGAGCATTAATAAACCACTTATAACAATTGCGATAGCCATGATAATGAAAGCAGTTTGTGAGCTCTCAATACTACTAGTCAAACCTATTGCAGCAAGAATAGAATCAAAAGAAAAAACTAAATTCATTATTACGATACTCACCACAACTGCATTTGCCGTCTTCTTACTAGTAGATTTTTCTTCCACATCGTGCGTGAGATCTTGAACAGCTATCATGTGCCAGATTTCTTTAATGGCAGTATACATTATAAATGCTCCTCCAGCTAGTACTATGAGGCTATGTCCATTGAAAGCAAATTCTAAACTATCTTTTATTCCTCCAGTAAGAAATGAAAATGGTTCTTTAAAAAAATCAATTACTGCGACCAAGACGAAGAGTAAGACTATTCTAAGTCCAATAGCAATCAAAATTCCTGTTTTTCTAACACTTTTTTGTTTCTCTACAGGTGCTTTTTTTGATTCAAGAGAAATATAAAGCAAGTTGTCAAAACCAAGCACTGCCTGAAGCA
>CAYZUW010000369.1:0-4142 GCA_964481325.1 uncultured Saprospiraceae bacterium | reverse complement strand
ATATCCAACAAAAATAAAGAAATAATGCTGAATCTAAGTATAATTACGAAAACCTACTTGCAATGGTTTGTAAAGGATATTAAATAGATTGTTAATGTAGATGAGAGTGAAAGGATGAATTACTTTGCTTCCTTCCCCTTCATTACCTCCAAAGACATAAATTCCAAAGCTTTTTGGTGTGTAGATTCTAAAACCACTTTCGGAGCATAACCGGCATCATAGGCCTCCTTCCAACGCGAAGCACAGAGACACCATTTGTCTCCGGGCTTTAGACCCGGAAAAGTACTTGGTGCAGGGAGGGGAGTACTTAGGTCATTCCCAAGACCCTTGGTATATGCTAGAAATTCTTCGGTCACTTCAGCACAAACCACATGTACGCCGTAGTCTTCATAACCCGTATGGCAAAAACCGTCTCTATAAAAACCAGTCATTGGTGCATTGCAACAAGATTGCAGTTTTGTACCCAGTACATTTTTTGGGTTAACATTTTTTATAGATTCTATTTTCATAGGACTGGCTAATAAAAAAATGGCACTTAAGCATGTGATTAGCAATAGATACTTCATGATATTATATTAATACAATTATCCACGTTTTAGTTTCCTAGATTTATCTATTCTTCCAATACCTCGTCCATTTCATAGACTAATGACAGATGGTCGTTGGCAAAATTGCACCAAGTACAAAACTCTTCACCGCATCCTTCTTCAAATTTATGGGCATGGATATTCGCCCAAGTTTCTTTAATAAGCTCTCCAACTAAAGCTTCATCTTCAGGAGAAATTTTTACTACATATTCATCAAAATGATTGTTGTCATTTGGTTCTAGTGAAGCAATCTTTGCAGAGAGTACTTTATATTTACTGTCTCGTGCATTCTCTAAAAGTATTTTGTAAAAAATAAGCTGACGCCAATATTGTTTTCCTTCTGGATATGTTTTGGTAGGGCCACCTACTTTCATTTTCATATTTCGTACACTACCCGTTTTGTAATCTACAATTTCTGCTACAGTAGGGGAGATGATATCTACTCTATCTAGAAAGCCACGCATGATGACCCCATCATAATCAACGGAGTCAATATTCATTTCAAGTTTGACATTTTTGGGCCAGCTTCCCACTTGCTGCTTATACATTTCAGCAATATTTTTTTCTCCTCTTTCTAGCTTAAATTTATACCCAGATTCAGAAAACGAACCCTTGCTTTTGAACATTTCTGTTTTAAAAAGCTTTATTAAATCTTCCACCTTTCCAAACTCGTTTTTCGGGTCTTCCATCATCTTTTCAAAGAACCTCCACATGGCATCGTGCAGCGCTGTTCCGTATGCCGCAGCTTCACTACTGAAACCTGGAACGCGTAATACATTTTCATAATAAAAACGAACTGGACAAGTAAGATAAGAGTTGAACGAAGACGCACTTAGTGTGAAATTTTCAAGCAATTTGTCCATGCTCTTATTGTCTAGCATGTTGTCTTTTGGAAGCTGCGATAGTCGTTTGAAAATGGCCTCTGCCATATCTTCTTCTCTACTTTCGATTTCTTTGGTGTCAATCAAATCCCCCTGCATCAATTCATCTAAATACTGCGAAGTATTATTTTTTTTGCCGCCCTCTTCTTGTTTCGAAAAGGTGAAATACAGCTGTTCTTTTGCCCTTGTCATTGCTACATAAAACAACCTTCTTTTGGATTCTTCTAAGTCTTCTTCAGTAGAGTGTGTAATGGTGTCGGGTAGCCTATAGCTATGATTGCCAGCCCTACCAGGATCCCATCCTTTTTTACTGCAATCTTTCATGAATACAACTCTAAATTCTAGCCCTTTTGACGCATAAGCAGTCATAAGATTTACACCATCCCCAGCCCCAATGATCTGATTCATATCGACACCCAATCCAAGTTCGACCATCTTATCCATTAGATTGTTGAGCTCTGATAAATCGAGCGTATGATCACGTGTAGCCTCGTCTCTTACAAACTGATAAAAAGAGTACAGTACTTGTACATACTCGTATTTTTTCTGGTGTGTGCTAATGTATTTTAGCATCCCAGATTCGTTGATTAATTTTTGAACAAAATCAGGCAAAGAGTACTCTTTAGATTCTGAAATTAACTGATCAATCAAACGGCTAAAATCCAATAAAATATTAGGAGAACTTATGTTTAGTTCTTTCAATAATTTTTCGTTACCAATGATTTTTCTCCATTGTCTATCTTCCGATTTTCTATCAAGGTTTGCAAAATAAAATTGCAATTTTTTCAAATCACTATGTTCAAAATACAGGAAGTCAAAGTGCAATAATTTGAATAAAAGTCCCTCGCCAGAGAAGGGTTCTGCATCTTCTCTTTCTACATATTCTAGTAGCAATTTTATTTTTTGAATCAATGGATGCTCAAGAATATTTATCTTCTTTTTGGTGTTAATCGGGATGTTGTCTTTAACCAACAAATCCATGATGTTGACACCCTGCTTGTGTTTGGTGTACAATATGGCGATATCGCTATAGGCTATCCCTTTGGCGTGTAACTCCTTGATTTGCTGTACTATATAGACGTCTTCTTGATTTTTGTCTTCAAAATTTAGTAGGGTAGGCTTGAGTTTATTTTTTGCATAATCTTTATTACGCGCTATCAAATCTTTGGTCAGATTGAGCGCTTCGAGAGTATTGATTAAGCGATTTTGATTATTTTTTATCAACACATTTGAAGCATCCAAGATGGTCTGAGCAGAACGATAATTTTCTTCCAAACAAACTACTTTTATGTGCTGCAAATTTTCTTCATAAAAATCTCTCGTGTTTTTTATTCTAGCGCCTTGAAACTCAAAAATAGATTGGTCATCATCTCCTACGATGAATACATTTGGCGCTTCCCAATATGAAGAAAGCAATTGCACAATTTCATTTTGGGCACCATTCGTATCTTGAAATTCGTCAATCAAAAAATAGTGATATTGTTCTTGATATCGCTGTACGAGATCCGGATTTTTTTTGAATTCTGCAATCACCCAAAGAATCATATCTGCAAAGTCAAAACGATTTAGTTTTTTCATTTCTTCCTTGTACAGAGGTAGCAAAGCGGCAGCCGCAGATAGCTTTTCCATTTTGCGTTTTTCTTCCTGGACCTTATTTTCTTTTACGTCCCCTTTTTGAAACTCTTTGTATTTTCGTTGGTAGATATATTCATCTCTCAACGGAAGATCAGCTATATATTTATCAATCGCTGTATTGATGTCTTCAGGCGTCCAGCCTTCCTTTTTCATAGTCTGAATCAGGTTTGCTATTTTACCTTCTTCTTGATACGGATTGCTGCCTTTTTTGAGTGGGCTATACACATCTATTTTATCCAATACGGCACGTATGATTTCGAACTGCTCTAGATCACTCACCGCTTGCAAATCTTGCTTTCCAAACAAGGAATAATTTTCTTGAATTACATGATTGCAAAAAGAGTGAAAAGTAAAAATATGAATCTTGTGTGCAGTAGGCCCAATAAGTGTTTTTAGACGATCACGCATCTCCACCGCTGCCGCATCTGTAAACGTAAGGCAGAGAATATTTTCGGCATTCGTATCTGTTGATGTCAAGATATTTCCGATCCGCGCAGCGAGCAATTGTGTCTTCCCTGATCCCGGCCCAGCGATGACCATGACTGGCCCTTCGATGGTGTCCACTGCGATTCTTTGTTTGGGATTGAGCATGTCTAGGACTTCCTGAAAAGCGCGTTGATTTTCCTTATGTGTTGTTGTCATTTCTTCTGTCTAATTTTCGATGCCACTAAGATAGTTATTTTTCTTATCAGGGTGTCCCGTCCTCACTCTCCCCGAAAATGGGTCGTTCAGGACGACGGGCTTTCCGTTTGTATTCACTACTCCTTCATCTAGTCTGCTATAGTCGCTCTTTGTCTCTTCTCGTACCTCGTCGAGCCTTCAGATCTCCTTAGCAGACACGATTCATGAGCAGCTCATATCACTTCTATCCCTGACACGAAAATAAACAAATGACAAGCATTATTTTTGTAGGAGAATCGACTTTTTAAAATCAATTGTTTTTTTATAATGCTCCATTATTTAAGTAGCAATTTTCTATTATAAGGGCACCTCTATTAACCCCATTCAAGATGTAATCAAAAATTGTAAATTTTTTATT
>CAYZUW010000368.1:0-4151 GCA_964481325.1 uncultured Saprospiraceae bacterium | reverse complement strand
TAAAATTCGAAAGGGCAATTAATGCATATGCATTAATTGCCCTTTCGAATTTTAAAAAAGTAATTTTTTGGGCTTAACTTATTTCTAGCTTAGTCAACTTAAGATTGGACAACAAACTCAGTAGAGGGATACAAAGGCCGACCTGTTTCATTTGGCTTTTTTATAGTCGTGACAAACAATATAATTGTTCTTCTCCTTGTGTTTGGGTATTCCAAATATAAACAAAAAATTCATAAAAACGCCCATTTTACAGCCATTTTAGCATATAAACGAATCAATACAAAGCTCAAAAGAACAACATTATTCTAAACTTTCAATAATTATTGAAAGTTTAGAATAATATGCTTATCTTGCTATTGTTTAGAGGATATGCTTATAAGTAGACTCACCATCTAAAACTAGATATCATGAATGCATTAAAAATCGGGTTTAAAGTAGATACTTTTTTACAAGGTATAGTAATACTCTTTGGACTAGGCTCGCTTGTAGCTTTTGCCATAGATAAGGATAATGGATGGATAGCACTATGTGCTCTATTCATTTTAGGGGGAGTGCAAGTATTATCTGCTTTCATAATGGGGATAGCGCTTAAAGATAAAAGGAGAGCTAAACACATCTTGCAGTCATTGCTTTATCTGGGATGTTACATTATCGTTTTGCCTATCATTTCCATTTTATTAGAGAAATTTGACTTATCTATATACTTAGCGGCAGGCTTATGTGCATTATACATTTTAGGTGTGCCAATTTACTTAGCTATCAGATACTTCATCATGTCAATGCGCGATATGATAAAGGTGAATTCTTATCATCGTAGTTTTTGGGATTTGTAGGTGCGACTGGCCGCAGGCCACCAAGCGAGTCGACCAGAGGGAGCAGGACAAAGGGTGGTAGCGGCATGGGATACCGGGGTGGCCTGCCGTGCGCGGGCATCCCATACAGCGGACGACCTGGTACCGTCCAGTATAGACGCAAGATAATTGCGTCTATACTGGATCGGTATGGCCCCAAAACACCCAAAACAAGATCAAGCATCTCAGAATTTCCCTTCTCGATGGTATATTCCAGTCCATTATGGTCAGAATCTTGTATTAATTCTGTTAGTAGAAGCTTAAAAGTGCCCGATAAGTATGCATTTTAATGGGATTAGGCTTAATTTTGATAAAATTTTAGCAGATGAAGATTCAGCACATATTATATATCGCGATGGTGGGGTTCTTAGTGAATGCCTGTACCAGTGCGGATGCCAATGTAAATGCTCCGATAGAGGCAAAGGCAAGTAAAGTATCTAAGTCCACCAAAAGGACCATGGCAAAGGATACCATAGCGCCAAAAACAAAGGTGACACGTACGATCAATAAACGACCCAATACGAGCTATGGCACTAGCAAATCTAGGCCTAAGGCGGATATTGCACAGAACTTCCCATATGACCTCGCGCTCACAGACGGAAAGGGCAACAAGACGAGTACGGATAAGATATTCGAAACGGGGAAGCCGACTGTAGTCCTCTTTTGGTTGACGACTTGTTATCCTTGTAAGGTGGAGATGGCAGCTATCAAAAAGAAGTATGATCAGTGGGAAAAGGAAACAGATTTTAACCTAGTGGCTATCTCTACGGATTTTGATAAAAACTACGAGAAGTACCTCAAAATGGTGGAAGAGGCGGAATGGCCTTGGGATGTGTATCATGACACGAATCGCGAATTCAGAAAGGTTATGCCAGGTGAACTCAATGGACTACCTCAGACTTTTGTCTTTGATAAGAATGGTGAAATCGCTATGCATAAGAAGCGTTTTAGACCAGGAGATGAAGATAAGCTGTACGAGCAGATAAAGTTGCTCGCGGCTAAATAGTAAGTAGTTCTTCGAGTAAACCTTTATACAATATACTCGTACACATGTTTGATACCTAAAAGTTTAGGTCCATTAATTATCAAATCAAAGAAAAAGTACGAATATGGCTATCATGAAAGTGATCGAAATCTTGGCTGACTCTAAGAAGAGCTGGGAAGATGCAACTGCAAACGCAGTAAAGAAAGCAAGCAAATCAGTAAAGAACATCAAAGGTGCACACGTGCAGAACCAAAGTGTCGTTGTAAAGAACGGTAAAGTTTCTGCATACAGAGTAAATGTAAAGTTAACTTTCCAAGTAGGAGAGTAATTTTAGGTTTTACCTTTGTGTAAAAGCCGAGTGCATTGTGCGCTTGGCTTTTGTACTTTGTAGAGCCATGCGGGCTCAATTATGAATTATAAATGATAAATGCTTGAGGCAAATAGCTAATCGCTATAATGATAATAACAATCTGCCAATGGGCTATGGGCTAGCAAAGCAGATAAACGAATCAACAGATAAACAAATCAACAATCTTTTAAAAAAGATGTATTTTTGGCAGTTCAAGATTAAACCTGATTTTATATGATCAATATTACTTTTCCAGATGGCAATGTCAGACAGTATGAGGTTGGCGCGACAGCGATGGATATCGCCAAATCTATCAGTGAGGGTCTCGCAAGGAATGTCCTCTCTGCACGTATCGATGGTGAGGTGTGGGATGCAAACCGTCCTATCTCTACAGATGCAAAAATAGAATTGCTGACCTGGAATGATGAGGATGGTAAGAAGACCTTTTGGCATAGTACGGCGCACTTGATGGCGGAAGCGCTGGAACAAGTATACCCAGGCATCAAGCTCGGAACTGGACCTGCGATCTCCAATGGATTCTACTATGATGTGGATCCTGGTAAGCACAAGATTTCTTCTGATGATTTTCCTAAGATAGAGAAGATGATGCTGGAGCTGGCGAGACAGAAAAATGAATTTGTTCGCAAAGACATCAGCAAGGAAGATGCGCTGAAGTACTTCACTGACAAGGGCGATGAGTACAAAATAGAATTGATAGAAAAGCGGGGTTCGGATGAGGCGCTTACATTATATACACAAGGAAATTTTGTGGATCTCTGTAGAGGGCCACACTTAAAAGATACCTCCAAGATCAAAGCGGTCAAGTTGATGAATGTCGCGGGTGCTTTTTGGCAAGGGGATGAAAGTCGTCAACAGATGACGCGAATCTATGGCGTATCTTTTCAAAAGCAAAAGGAACTCACGCAGTATCTAGAGATGCTTGAAGAAGCTAAGAAGCGAGACCATAGAAAACTGGGTAAGGAACTCGGCCTGTTTATGTTTTCTGAAAAAGTGGGTGCAGGTCTTCCGATATGGTTGCCAAAGGGTACTGCTTTGCGTACGCGTTTGGAGGATTTCCTCAAGAAGGAACAACTCAAGCGTGGCTACCAGCCTGTAATCACCCCCAACATTGCTAAGAAAGATTTGTACGTGACTTCTGGTCACTGGGAGAAATATGGGGAGGATTCATTCCAGCCTATACAGACACCGAAAGAAGGTGAGGTATTTATGCTCAAGCCGATGAACTGCCCTCACCACTGCGAGATATACGCCAATGAGCCTAGGTCTTATCGTGACCTTCCGTATCGTATCGCAGAGTTTGGTACCGTATATCGGTATGAGCAAACGGGCGAGCTACACGGACTGACGCGTGTGCGTGGTTTCACTCAGGATGATGCGCACTTGTTCTGTACACCTGACCAAGTGAAAGGAGAATTTTTGAACGTACTCGAACTGACGATGCACGTCATCAGCAAGATGGGGTTTGAAGATTTCACTGCTCAGATATCGCTTCGGGATCCTTCCAATAAAGAAAAATATATCGGTTCGGATGAGAACTGGGACAAGGCGGAAGCCGCTATCATAGAGGCTACCCAAGAGGTTGGTTTGAAGACGACGACGGAGTTGGGTGAGGCGGCATTTTATGGCCCGAAGCTAGACTTCATGGTCAAGGACGCACTAGGTCGTTCGTGGCAGTTGGGGACTATTCAGGTAGATTACAATTTGCCGGAGCGTTTTGAGCTAGAATACATCGGCGCAGACAATGCACCGCATAGACCGGTCATGATACACCGTGCGCCATTTGGTTCTATGGAACGATTTATCGGAGTGCTTACCGAACATTGTGCAGGTAAGTTTCCGTTATGGTTGACTCCAGAGCAGTTTGCGATTTTGCCCGTTTCGGATAAGTATCTAGACTATGCCAAGAAGATCGAATCAGAACTCAATCAAGCAGATATCCGTGGAT
>CAYZUW010000367.1:0-4159 GCA_964481325.1 uncultured Saprospiraceae bacterium | reverse complement strand
GTCTACAGCAGTACATCACTAGGATATACGGCTCTATGACTACATTCAATATTCTCTTCAAGCACAAAGATGATCACTTCAAGGGAGAATCAGCCAAATAGAATTTATTTAAAAGGAACAAAAAAATCACTTGATACAAATCAAGTGATTTTTTTTGTCGCTAAGCTTGGTTATGCAAGACCAAGCAACATGTCTCCCCTTTTATAGTCCTACTACTATAGACATTATCGCAAAAATATTATCTAATTCGAGGCCATAATGTTCCTTTTTCCTTCGCTTATCCATATCTTTAGGACACAGCTTGATTCAATTTCTAAACTATTCTACTATGAAGTTTTCTTTCCTATTTAGCCTAATTTTACTGCTTTCATTAGGATCTTGCCTAGATGTAGGTGAAGAATTTGATGGACCTGCTCCAGGCACTTGGAGAGCTGTGCTGCAATTGGATCCAGATTTTATCACCAATAATAAAAAAGGGGAGCCTCTACCGGAAAAGATGAACATGAAATTTCCGGATATTATTACCACTCAATTACCTTTTAATTTTAATGTGGTATACAAGGAAAACGATAAAATTAATGTAGAAATACAAAATGGTAGTGAAACAATAGTAGTAGAAGACATCCTTATCGGAAGGGATCGAAAAACAGCTAAGGATACAATACTTATAGATTTTCCCATATACGAGGCTTCTATCAAAGCCATTTACCAAGGAAACGTGATGGCAGGCAACTGGATTGTTCATTCTAAGGATGATTACCAAATCCCCTTTAAAGCGCACTTTGGTAAAGATTACAGATTCACAGTCAACAATAAAAAACCTGCGGTAGATCTAAGTGGAGAATGGAAAGTCAAATTTACCGATACTGGTGACCCCTACATGGCTATTGGAGAATTTAAGCAAGAAGGCAATCACTTAACAGGAACATTTATTACCGAGACAGGAGATTATAGGTTTCTAGAGGGTACGGTCCAAGGCAAAAAAATGTACCTCAGCTGCTTTGATGGTAGCCATGCCTTCCTCTTTGAAGCCAAACTAAGTGATGACAATACTGAGTTGCGTGGCAGATTCAAATCCGGGAAGCATTATACTGCTTTTTGGGAAGCGAGCAAAGACCCAGATTTCACTTTAAAAGATGCCAATACGCTAACTTATTTAAAACCCGGTTTTGACAAAATCGAATTTAGCTTTAAAGATACCGATGGAAACATGGTAAGCCTTGAAGACAAGAATTATCAAGGAAGACCTAAAATCATTCAAATCTTTGGCACTTGGTGTCCAAACTGTAGAGACGAAACGGAATTCTTGATGGATTATATAAAGAAAAATCCTTCACAAGAATTTGACATAATAGCATTAGGTTTTGAGAAATATAAGGATGCTACAAAATCCGTAAATGCATTAAAAAAATATAAAGATAAATTCAAGCTGCCCTATCCATTATTGCATGCAGGATCATCCAATAAAGTCGAGGCTGCTAAAGCTCTGCCTATGCTAAACGCTATAATTTCCTATCCTACCATGATTTTCTTGGATAGGAACAATCAGGTCAAAAAAATCCATACTGGCTTTTCTGGCCCTGCTACGAGCCAATTTGAGGCTTTTAAAGAGGAATTTGCATCTAATATTCAAAATATATTGACTGAGTAGTATATTTTTCTTTACTTTGAATGACCGATTGCAAATGCTCCTAATATCCTCCTGAGCATCTCTTTATTTTAGCATACTACTCAAATATTACATGACCACGAGAAAGACTCTTGACTTGGCGTATAGCCAGTTGAATAGCAATACGGCCTCAGATATCTCAAAAGAACTACAATCGCTGGGATTTAATGTTAATTCTATTGTGATAGATGCACCTGATGTATTAAATCCTTTGTCTATTTTAAGTGTTTCGAAGAATCCTATCATACTTCTTATCAGTGACAATTTCCTCAAATCTGAGGCGTGTATGTATGGAGCATCAAAGCTCTTCAACTATTTTAGTATTCCAAATGAATTACAAATTCTTGTAATAGACGGAACAGAGACTAAAGAGGGAAATATTACCGAGTCAAATACTACTCGTTTTGATCGTATTAGTGATGTCATACGCTATATGAATCATTGGCAAGAGATATATCTAAACCTTAAAGAACAGAATGAAAATCAAGAGCTTGAAGACTTGGATAGGCTAGAAAAAACAAAAGATATTAGTAATAGTATTGGAGATTTGATGAGTTTTTTACGTGGAGCACCTAATATCAGAATTGAAAAAGAAAGAAATGTAGATTTTGAAACCCTAATTTCTACTTACGGGAATCCGAAATCACTTTTCATAAAATCCGATCAAGACGAGAGCCATAGTGATGAAGCGATCAACAACCTTGAAGAAGCGCACGAACTATTGGCTAATGAAGATAAACCAGAAGCTAGTCCCACTGATGTTTTGAATCCTAACTACGACACCAATCTATATTTGCAAGACCTAGAAGAAGATGATCTTGCCTTGCTCGACAAAATTGCTTCTGAGCGAAAAATGGAAGATAGAAGATTAGATAATCATCCCTACGGAGATTTGATTAAGATTGATGAGGAGCTTCAATCAAATCCACCAATACAAAAAAACGAAGATTCCATAAAACACTTTGATTCATTGTTCGAAGAGTCTAATGAAAATCAAGAAGAAACCCATGTAACTCTATTAGGAGATCAACCTTATCAAAATGAACAAGAGCACAACATAGATAATCTTTTAGAAGAGGATCGAACCTTGGGTGAATCCAATAACGTAAATGGTTTGTATACAGAAACCAATGTTACTGATCTAGATAGCCTGGATGAAATGGGCACAGACAGAGAAGATGAATTTGTCCAACCACAAGAGTCGTATGAGACAGAGGCTGACCCTATTTCGATAGTGCATCAACTATTGACTGAAGCTAAAATAGATGAATGTATCTCCTATCTAGAAACAGCACTTAGAAAGTACCCCTACAACCTGGATCTTCAATACCAATATGCCTTTATCCTCGCTAAAAATAAAGGAAACTACTTGATTGCTTCCAACTATTTGGAGAATATCTTAAATACCGATAGAAGATATGTTCCCGCATATTACCTCTTAGCTGAAATTGCTGAAAACCATAAAGATTTTCTCTTAGCCAAGAGCTACTATGAAAAAGTGATTAGCTTAGAACCTGAGTTTCCCGGGGTACAATATAGAATTGGAAAAATAATCAAAGACGAATTTAAGCAACAAGATCAGCTCGCGCTCAAATACTTTAAAAAAGCATTTAAACAAGATCCCAAGAATATAAATGCTAAATACGCGTATGCAGAACTGCTCTACAAGTTCGGAGATACGAAAAAGAGCATCAAAATTTTACGAAATGTGATGAAAGAGATGCCACTCTTTGACAAAGCACCTTTACAGTTGGCAAAAATATATTTCAATCAAGGAGAGAAAGAAAAAGGTATTTCTATCTACGAACACGCTATAAAACTCAATCCCGATTTAAATACTAATGAAAACAAGAATCTTTTTTATTCTAGCATAAGTTTAACAGATACAGAAGATGAAAACATCTTCAAGCAATACGAGAATGATAGAAAAAGAAAAAAAGATTTGAGCAAAAAAAGTAAGATTGATAAAACGGTGCTTATTACAGGAGCAACTTCAGGGATTGGAAAGGCAACTGCTACCCTATTTGCAAAGGAAGGATATAGAGTAATTATCACTGGTAGAAGAAAATCGAGACTAAAAGAACTCAAAAAGTACTTTCAACGTACTTTTGACGCTTCTGTCAAACACCTATCTTTCGATGTACGTGAAAAGGAAGCAATGCGCAAAAAACTAGGTTCGCTAGAAGGAGCTTGGTCGCAAATTGACATTCTTATCAATAATGCAGGTCTCGCTCTTGGTAAAGATGTAATCAATAAGGGCAAGATTGAACATTGGGAAACCATGATAGACACCAATATCAAAGGGCTTCTCTTTATGACAAGAGCTATCTCTCCTAACATGGTAAAAAGAAAAAAAGGGCATATCATCAATGTTTGCTCTACCGCAGGAAAGGAAGTTTATACCAATGGAAATGTATACTGCGCTACTAAACATGCCGTAGACGCCTTAACTAAAGCTATGCGTTTAGATTTGTATACGCATAATATCAG
>CAYZUW010000366.1:3071-4206 GCA_964481325.1 uncultured Saprospiraceae bacterium | reverse complement strand
TATTTAATTTAGTTTGGTTTAGATTCATTTTGTTTTTCACTTAATCTTGATTCTTGCCCCGATTCGGGAAGGTAATGGATATATAGATTAAATATTCTTTTAAGTAATATTTTAACAATTAAGGAGTTAAAGGAACAATAATATTCACCGAATATTTGGTTAATATCTACTTTTTTAGGACATTAATTTAATGTTTTTAAACAATAACTTAATCGCAATAGAATTGAATCTTTAGAGATTCTAGTTTCTATTAAATTTTAGCCTATGAAAATCCCTTTTTATTTTCTTTTATTCTTTTTTATCAGCTTATATACCGCAAATATATCAGCACAGATTGACGTAAAGTTAAGTCCTATTGATCTAATATTTAATAGCCCGAATGTATCTGCGGAATACATTGTGAATGAACATATAGGTATTGAGCTCTTAGTTGGAGTCGACTATGGTACGGTGGTAGGGAGTGACAATATTTCTGAAATGAATAGGCTCACTAAGTCGGGGTATCGTTTCAGAATGCTTGGGAAATATTATTTTAGGGAAATTAAAGGGGGCGACGGTTGGTATACTGGACTTTATACGGGTGTCAGAAGTCGTACAGACAGACCTAGTCAAATTGTAACCACTGCTGTTGGTAGAAGCGAATCTCTATTCGAAACAGGTATTCATGGCGGTTATAAATTCGTTTTGAATACTAATATTGTTTTCGATCTCGGTGCAGGTTTTGGTCGCTCCTTCGCTCAAAAGCTTAGTATCACAAGATTCACCAGCGTAAATAACTTTTCAAGCAGATTTGCTTTGAATTCATTTCTTAAATTGGAAATGGGGTATCGGTTTTAAAAGAATTATAAATGGTGAATGGTGAATTATAAATGAAAAAAACACTTACGCAGATACACCAATTCTACAGACAGACAATTCAACAGTTAATAGACAAACAAATCAAAAATTTTTTCTCAATCTTTGCGCTCGGGGTAGAAGTGGTATGGAGTAGTCCAGACGACTCATGAAGGAGTGGCGGATGACGGATGAGCGGACGAGCGAATACTAGTCCGACACATCCTGAATAGGAGACTGGGCTGCGGAGAAGGAACGGATGACCCGATTAAAGCGCCCACTTAAGAGAATTATAAATGGT
>CAYZUW010000366.1:0-2971 GCA_964481325.1 uncultured Saprospiraceae bacterium | reverse complement strand
TCAACAAACAAATACACGAATAAACAAATCAACAATTTTCATGGAACTCAATCATAAAGTATTCGGCACGGGGGATCCGGTCATCATCTTGCATGGCTTGTTTGGGATGCTGGACAATTGGCAGACGATCGCTAAAAAGCTAGCGGAGGACTACATGGTATATATAGTAGATCAGCGAAATCATGGGCGTTCTCCTCGGATGGAGGCGCACAACTATGGCGCGATGGCAGAGGACTTGGCTGCCTTCATGGAAAGTAAGTGGATACACTCGGCGCATATCATCGGGCACTCCATGGGGGGAAAGACTGCTATGCGCATGGCAATGGATTATCCCGATATGGTAGAGTCCCTCACTGTGATAGATATCTCACCGACGGCTTCGACCCGAGGGCATGATGCGGTATTCGACGCGCTGAACTCGGTGGACATTGACCAGCTCGAAAAACGTAGTGATGCGCAGAAGGCTATGCGAGAACACGTGCAAGAGGAGGGCGTCATCCAGTTTTTGCTGAAGAACCTGACCCGAAAGAAAGAAGGAGGCTATACCTGGAAAATGAATCTGCCGATCATAGAGCAGGATTATGAGCGCATCCTTGACCCTATAGTATGTACTGCTCCGTATGAAGAGGCTTGCTTATTTATCAAGGGTGGAAGATCACAGCATATCGTGGATACTGATCTCCCGTTGATGAAAGAGTGCTTTCCAAACTATCAAATGAAAGAAATATCGGAGGCTGGACATTGGGTACACGCAGAGGCACCAGACCTAACGCTACAAATGTTAAGAGAATTTTTATCGGATATATAATACCGAGGGATAGTAAAATCAATACGTTTTTCGTTCTTATACTCAAAGGTAATTGTTCTTTTTTCCTTCTACTGCGTTAAAAAGCCTCCCCGACAGTGGTCTGATAGGCTGCGATAGCTATCACTGTCCCTACTTTTTTCGCCTTGTAGTAAGAAAAAAATAACTGTGCCTAAAAAAACGAAGCTTATTAATTCACTATCCCTATCTTGCAGTAATCTGCCGTTACAATAGATAGTAGACCAACAAATTATAGATAGCAACAACTTTTGATTTGACGTGGCGTTATAGATTGTCTTGAGGGTCAGAGAGTTATTTGGCATCATTTTTCGAGTATACAGGGAAATACCTCCCACATATTTTGCTGGAAAAGTTATGCTCTTTCTCCCCGATTGATGACTTTTTGGCGTATTTCAAGTCAGAAAAAGTAACAGTATAAAGTACAAACGTATGTGGAAAACGAACATAAATCTAAAAATGTTAGGCTTAGTCGTGGTCGCCTTCTTTACCAGCGCCTCTATAGACTCGCCACCCAATCACGAAAAGTATTTCGAGATTTCTAAAAACATAGAAATTTTTACCAACTTATATAAGGAGATCAACACCTACTATGTAGATGAGATCGATCCTGCCAAACTGATGCGAATCGGTGTGGATGCGATGCTAGAATCGCTAGATCCGTATACCAACTATATCTCTGAGTCAGAGATTGAGGGGTTTCGCTATATCACGGAAGGTAAATATAATGGTATCGGAGCGCTCTTCCGTAAAGTAGATAATAAAATCATGATCACTGAACCGTGGGAAGGGCAGCCAGCTCAAAAGGCAGGTCTCAAAGCAGGGGACGTCATACTAGCCGTAGACGGAAAGTCGACTGCAGGTAAGAATACGGAAGACGTTATCGACATCCTAAAGGGTTACCCTGGGACGGAAGTCATATTGACTGTAAAGCGATTCGGTGAAAACAAAGAAAGAAAAATAAGCCTTATCCGTGATGAGGTGAATATTCCTAATGTACCTTACTCAGGGATGATCTCTGATGAGGTGGGTTATGTAGCCTTGACTACCTTTACTCGTAACGCGGGTAAGAATGTAGGCGCCGCTGTAAAGAAACTAAAAGAGGAAAATCCGAACCTAAAAGGTGTGGTGTTTGACTTGAGAGGAAATGGTGGGGGTCTATTGACAGAGGCTGTGGATGTGAGTAATGTATTCATCCCTAAGAACGAACTTGTCGTGACGACGCGTGGTAAAGTGAAGGATTGGGACAGATCATTTAAGACATTGAATAAGCCTGTGGATGAAGAAATTCCATTGGTTGTATTGATAGACAATGGTTCTGCTTCTGCATCGGAGATTGTATCTGGTGTGCTGCAAGATCTAGATAGAGGGGTGCTCTTAGGTCAACGTTCTTATGGTAAAGGTCTTGTACAAAATACACGTGACGTAGGATACAACTCTAAGGTGAAGCTGACGACGGCTAAGTATTATATCCCTAGTGGAAGATGTATCCAGAGTGTGAAGTATGACAATGGAGAGCCATTGGATATCCCGGATGCGGAACGTACACCATTTAAAACTAGAAGTGGAAGAGCTGTACTTGATGGCGGTGGAGTAAAGCCTGACATGTTGGTCGGAGAGAACGAGGAGTTGAGAGTAATCAAGAGTCTAAAGAGTAAGTATTTGATTTTCCAGTTTGTCAATGAGTTTGTCACTGGCATGAAAGAGGCGCCTTCTATAGAGGATTATAAGTTTGATGGTTTTGATCAGTTTATCAAATTCTTAGAAAAGAGGGATTATAGCTACGAGAGTGAGAGTGAAAAAATGTTGAACAAATTGATGAGGAAAGCACAAGAAGAGAATTTTGAAATCAGCGATGATTTGAAAAATGCAGCCTCTAAGATCAATACGGTTAAGATTAAAGACATCGCTCGCTTCGAGGGTAGAATCACAAGCCTCATCGAGAAAGAAATCGCTAGCCGTTTCTATTACGAGCAAGGTAAGATTAAGATGGGTCTGCGTAATGATGAAGAGATAAAGGAAGCTATTGACTTGTTAAAGAATCAGGCTAAATATGATAGTTTGTTGAAATAAAAAAGGCTGTTGGCATTTTGCCTTTGGCTATTAGCAAAAAATCCAGATCCCGTTGGGGTCTGGATTTTTTTTTAT
>CAYZUW010000365.1:0-4219 GCA_964481325.1 uncultured Saprospiraceae bacterium | reverse complement strand
GGTCTTACCATAGTAGATAATCTTGGTAGAACCATAAAGCAGATAGAAAACTATGAAGACGTCAGATTAGACATATCAAACTACCAACAAGGAATGTATACCATCCAGTTCTTTACAACGGATAATCGTGTGATGAATAAACGGTTTGTGAAGCTATAATTTTGGATTCATTGATATGACCTAAAAGAGAGAAAGAATATTTTATTCTTTCTCTCTTTTTTGTTTAAAGCTATTCAAATAGGAATGTTAGATTTTCAAACAATCAATTTTTAACCCTAAAATAGCTATATTGAATGGATAAAAAGGTTAAATATCACTTTTCTTCAATTTTAATGCAGCATTTCTAAATCTAATAGAATCTTATCTATGTAATAATAAATTCTTTTTGAGTTAACTGAACCAATAAAATAGAGTACCGATGAATAAATGTCTAATTATCCCGTGTTGTATGGTTTTTGCCATTTCCTTTCTTTTTTGCAATACTATATGGGCAACTCCTAAATTAATACCTGATAAAGAAAACTTTGATATAGGAAATAATTGCACCATTGAAATTACAGACTATACAGTTGATTGTGGTTTCGAAGGATTATTTTTCGATTTGGAGTATTCTGCATTTAATATTTCTGAGGTGGAGTTATTATTGAATGGAGAGGAAGGGTCCCTAAGTATTGACACCATTGAGGGAAATAATCTCAGAGCAACTGCATTCTTGCTTCAGCCTCCTTTAGTACAAGACTATACTCTGGTTCTAAGAGATGTCAACGATCATTTATGTGCAGACACGTTATTTTTAGAGGATTTTGAATGTGACCCTTGCGGTTTTATATCCTATTCTGTTGGTTTTGAATGTGAGGATGATAGTACATATACATTTATTTTTGAAAGCAGAGATCCAAATGGCCCGATAGAAATTTTCTTAGATGACGTATTTGTTGGCACACATACGGATGGAGAACCTGACTTTAGATTAGAAGGGCTAACACCCAATTCGCCAGGCACTGAAATTTTGGTGACTGCTTGTTCAGACTTTCACGACTGTTGTCAAGAACTCACAATTGATGCATCCAGGTGTTCTCCGCTAGATAGTTGCATTGTTGAAGAAATTGAAATTATCGAAACAATCTGCAATGGGGATGGTAGCTATACACTTAGTGCAGCATATAATCTAAATATTGATACAGATTCAGACATCACAGTATTTGTTAATGGGATAGGATACGAAATAACACCAAACTCAAATTCTATTTTCACTATAGAGGGTATAATTCCCAGACCACAGAGTGACTATGACGTAATTACCCTTTGTGTTGATGAATATCCTAATTGTTGCAAAATATTGGAATATCGAAATAATATATGTAGCGAAATTTGCGAGATTACATCTATTAACATAGATTCTCTCATATGTCAGGCAAACGGGTCTTATACATTACTAGCTTCATACGAAATTGTAAATGGAGACAATGATTTTATAGATATAACAATTAATAATAACACCTTCTCAAATGAGAATACAGGAACTATTTTCATAGACAGCATCATACCAAGTCCTAACTCGGACGTTGATTTTCTAGAAATTTGCCTAAACGATAACCCAAGCTGTTGTCGAGAAATTGATTTCATCCAACCTAGCTGTGAACCAACTGAATGCACTATTCAATCTTTAAACATTGAAAATATAAATTGTAATGAGGATAGCACTTATAATCTAGAAGTAAATTTCTCATTGAATATTGTAGAAGATGCAGATATAAGTGTAAATGTAAATGGGATTGATTTTGAGGCGGAACAAACTGCTAATAATTATTTTTTCATAAACGGAATTACTCCAAGGCTCCAAAGCGAGTTTGATATCATTACACTTTGTGTAGATGGTTTTCCAACTTGTTGTACAAGCTTAGAATACGATGTTTCTACTTGTACAAATCCATGTGAAATTGAGTTAATAGAAATAGATTCTTTAGAATGTAGACCAGATGGAACATATAATTTGTTGGCTACTTACGATGTGTTGAATTCAGATAGTGATTTTATTAACGTCACGATTAATAATGTATGGTTTGGTACTTTTGAAAATACAGGGTCTATAGTTGTAGATAGTATCGTTCCAAGAAATAATTCTGATTATGATATCATAGAAATTTGTTTAAATAGTAATTCTGGTTGTTGTTCAGAAATAGAATTTCTACAAACAGACTGTGGACCACTCGACTGCACAATAGAATCTCTAGACATATTAGAGCTAACTTGTAACCCCAACGGTACATTTAATCTAAGTGCCGAATATTTGGTTGACACTTCCAACACATTTGGTCTAGAAGCAGAAATAAATGGTGTTAATTATCCAATAGAGTTTGATGCTAATTCCAGATTCACCATTAGTGAAATCAATCCGAGCAACAACAGTAACAATGGTACATTAACCTTTTGTGCTATTGGAAATATATCTTGCTGCATAGATGTAGAATTTGTAATTCCCACTTGTATAGCTGAGCCATGCGAATTTACATTTGTAGAAATAGACTCTTTGGGTTGTCTTCAGAATGGCACATACGGTCTACGTATAGATTATGAACTCATCAATGAAACCAACAACACTGTAATTGAAGCATCCGTAAATAACAGGCCTTTTGAGTCATTTGGAAATAATGGTTTTTTGTTTCTAAACAATATTACACCCAGAACTAATTCAGATAACGACATCATAATCATTTGTGTACGTGACAAACCAGACACCTGTGTAGAATTGGAATACTCACCTCCTGCTGATTGCATACCTGATGAATGCATCATAGAAACATTTGAGATTCGCAATACTACTTGCAATGGGAATGATACTTATGATTTAACAGCATTTTTTGACGTGAATATTTTTACTGGCTCAAGTATAACTGTAAAGATAAACGGTATTGGTTATACGCCAGAAGTAGATACAAACTCTACTTTCACTATAACAGGAATTACCCCTAGACCACAAAACGATTATGATATTATCTCAATCTGTATAAATGACTTTACAAATTGTTGCTCTGTTCTTGAATATCGTAATAATATATGTTCTGATCTTTCTTGCGAAGTTGAATTTATAGAGATTGAATCCATTGCTTGCCTTGAAACTGGAAACTATGATCTACGAGCTTCTTACAGCATCGCGAATGCAGATAATGACTTTGTTGATGTATTTATAAATAATGAAGACGTTCAATTCTATGAAAATAGTGGAACTCTATTTCTAGAAAACATCACTCCTCGCACTTACTCTGATTATGATTACTTAAAAATATGTCTAAATGACAATCCTGAATGTTGCATGGAAACAGAGTTCTTAAGGACTTGTGACGACTCTACTGATGAATGCACAATTAACAATCTTGAAATTTTGGATACTGAATGCATATCGGATAGTTTGTATAATTTGAAAATAGCATTCGAATCGAATATTGTTACGCCTATAGAATTAACATCATATATAAATGGGGTTGAAATAGCAATGTCTTCTATTTTGAATCAAATGCCTATACAAATAAATGATTTACCATTGAACGATACTATTAGCACCAACATTCTAACAATATGTATAGACAACACCGATAGTGAGTGCTGTGCAGAAACAACCTTTGATCAACCGAATTGTGAACCAAATAGTGTAGATAGATCTTTATTGGAAGGTTTGGTTATATACCCAAACCCAGTAAATGACTTACTTTATATAAAAGACATACCTCAAGAAATAGTAGGCATTTCTATCATTGATCACCTTGGTCGAATGGTTGACCGACAATCTGTCAGTCAAAATATAAGTCTAGATGTATCTACTTATCTGAATGGAGTGTATATGATTCAATTTTTTACAGCCGACAATCGCATAATGAGTCGGCGATTTGTAAAAATGTAGCCATAGATAAATATGAAGAAAAAGGGTAAGAACTATAGTTAGTTTTCACCCTTTTTCTTTATATAATATTGTCGCTTTACCGTGGGGTTAATCTTAAACTTAGCGCTTTACTTCGGTGTTAAAATGTCTAAAAAATAGTCAAAACAATTGGGCCAATACCAAATTTTATAAGTAACTAAAATACAAAAGATAAAATCGTCGGTATTTTATCATTCATCTTAACTGCCTCTCACTTTGATTTTTTTAATCATTCAAACCCAATCTGCTGAGTAGATATTGGTCACAAAAATTAAAGCTTTCTCTTCCTAATTTAATGAATAC
>CAYZUW010000364.1:0-4226 GCA_964481325.1 uncultured Saprospiraceae bacterium | reverse complement strand
GGATACGTCCTGCTCAATATATTTGGTAGTATAGTGGTTTGCTTGATTGGTGTAGGAATAGGCTATAAGTTAGGGGCTTGATAACTAGCCCAATCCAAATTTTTGTATTATCTGCTGCCACATCTCATTGATATCCTCCGATACTTTTAATCTCAAGGTTAGGGTCAGATAGATAGCTGCTATCACCATTGACTTTAAAACTAGATTTAAAAATGGTTGGCCTGTGTCAGGGATGAAATACGCTATGCCGAAGGAAAGCAGCCCAATTCCTAATACCCATAGTGTCTGTACAGAGAATGGTTGAATCTTAAATTTAGTGTATATAAAAACCAACTTGATTAAGTTGTAAATAGTCAGGGAAAGAAAGGTAGCCATAGCAGCGCCGATGACTTGATACTTTGGTATCAGCACTAAGTTGAGAATGATATTGATGACAGCCATCAACAAAATTGCCACTACATTAAATTTATAATATTTTGAATAATTTATAATCTGTGAGTTGATGCTCGTTGCCATATCGACCAGCTTAGCCAATCCAATCGCCATCACGATATAGTATCCACTATGAATGTCGAAGTTGTCCGTTGGCATCAAGTGAAATAGATCCAAAATACCAGCCATAACCAAGACAAAAAGCAAAACTCCAAAAATAAGTAGATTGAGAGATGACTTACCATACAGGGAATCTACTTGAGGGATGTCCTTGTTTTTTATAGCGTCAGCAACAATTGGAGAAGCTATTTGCAAAATAGCGGTGGTAGGAATAGCAATGGCATTACCAATAAATAGAGCTATCGTATACACTCCGTTATTCTCAAAGTCAATAAGCGTACTTACCATCAAGGAATCTATCTTAAAAGCCAACATACTCCCCATTCCGCTTAAGAGGGAAAACATAGCGAAAGATGACATGCCTTTCATCAAGGGTTTGTCTACGATATCAAACTTGAAGTTAAATTTTAGTTGACCTAAATGGGAGAGGTATATCAAAATACCCAAGAGTGCCAGTATGTACGTACCCAATACTCCATTAATCAAAAAAGAAAAAGGGACATATTCATAATAACATAGCAGTACCAGAATAGGTAAACTTACTTTTATGAGATTGAGAAAAATCGAAGGAACTACAATACGCTTAAAGTTAGAGGTGTAACTATACAGCATATTGAAGAGGGCGATGATAAGGGCAAGGATGGCTATTTTGAAAAACTGACTGGTAAATATCTCTGACTTATCTGCATATAGATCAAAAATCCTTTCTCTAAATAAGAATAGAACCGCTATGACAATTATCCCGCCAATTAAGAACTGGATCCCTAATATGGATAGCAATCCATTATGTCCATTCTCTTCATTCTTAAATACTGGAAAATAGCGGATAGCTACAGATGTAGCCCCGAGCAAAATAAAAGGAGAAAGGAGAAAAGCGGTATCAATGACAAACCTTGCTGCACCATACAACTCTTGGTCTAATACATAAATAAAAATGGTGCTGAATGCAGCCAAGAATACACCCGCATAGTTCACTATGCTTTGTTTTATTCCTTGTCGTTTTATTACACCCATTCATCAGCTTAAGAGCATTATATCGATTTGCAACGATATAAAGATTTGAATTACAACAAGCCGTCTTTCAATTTATTGCTTGTTCGCTATTTCTTTTTACGCTTCGTAGATTTTATGGTTGGCTTTTTAGCCACTTTATCCGCTACTGGTTTTGATATTTGGTCTATCACAGTTGGATCTTCTTCCTCATTCTTTCCAGTAAAGACGGTGTAAAGCACGTAGCCTAATCCTAAAACCAATAAAATAGATAATATCAAGGTGATCAACTCTCCACGATAGTAAGAACTAGGCTCAAATTTGAATTCAATCTTATGACTACCAGCAGGTATTTTTAACGCTCTGAGGATATAGTTGACACGGATATGCTCTACGGCTTGCCCATCTATATAGGCATTCCATCCTTTATCTGGCCCATACCATACTTCAGAGAATACAGCCAATTCCTCAGCACTTGCATTGGAGGTATAGGTCAAGTGATTGGGCTTATATTCCGTTAAGGAAACAGTACCTCCACCACTTGGCTGTAGACCTTTTACATAGTCAGCATATTCCTTGTGCACGATGGCAGTTTGCTTTGGTTCAAAACCTGTCAAGGACTCTATTTCTTCATTAGGCGTATTGACCATTTTAAGCTCTTTCACCGTCCAAGCATTTCCAGCCGCTGGAAATTTTTGCGCTTTTTGATCTTGAGTGATTACATATTTGGTGTTGAGCATAGCCAGCACCCCTTGATTATTTTTGCCGATTTGATGATCTATCAAATCCTGAAAACGCTGCAATTTGGCCGCATTATATCCTCCTACGGTTTTGTGAAAGTAAGAAGAGGATGCAGAGTTAAAAGTATTGATGCTCAAATCAAATACTCTATAGTGCGGATCTTTGTCTTGTAGTATTTGCTTGTCTACAGGACGTGCAACGAAGTTGTTCTCATACTTTGATTTATTGACAAAATCTCCGCTATCTACGTATCGTTTCGAAACGGTAACAACATCCCCTACGGCAAGAACACCGATACCTGCGATCAATACGACATCTTTAATTTTTTCATTCAAGTATGCCCAAATCAATCCAGTAGACAATACGATAAGTATCAAAGATCTGAATGAATCTCCTCTCAACAAGGAAGCACGATCTTTTGCTAAAGCACTTAGGCTATAGCCTGCCTGCTCTAAACGACTATCGCCAGGCGAAGACATATCAAAAATAGAAGAACCTAATAAACCAAAAAGTAAACATATCCCCCCAGTAATCCCCGCGGCAATAAATGTTTGCTTTACCAGTGTGCTTTTATCTTTTCCTTTGAGGATTTTAGACAAGGACAACATACCCAAAATTGGTACGAAGAAGCCAGCTACCACTAGTACACTATTTGGCGTTCTAAATTTATTGAACATCGGGAAGAAATCAAATAGCAGTCTATTTAAGGCAGAGAAGTTTTTTCCCATAGAAGCCAATAGCATTAGAAATACTACGGAAGCCAACCACCATTTAACACTGCCTTTGACATTCATCAAACCCAGTACAAATAGAAAACAAAATATGGCTCCAAAGTAGTAGGGCCCACTAGTGAATGGTAAGCCGCCCCAATATAGCGGTGCTTTAAAATCCTTGCCTATATTGGCACCTTTTCCTTTCAAGTCTTTATAAAGAGCAGAACTTGTGCCTACTTCTTCTTGCGAACCACCCCCTGCAGCTCCAGGAATAATACTAGACGCTAAATCTACCCAGCCATTACTCCATTGCATAGCATACTCCCATTCTAGACCTTTGGTCTCGGAGGAACTGGTCGCAGCACCGCCACTAGAGGCTAGGATCGGATCCCCTCTCATCGTATCCTTCGCATATTCATAAGTAGTCCAAAGTTTAGAGGTTGAGGAACCTACTCCTATTGTTGTGCCGATAAGCAAAACCAATAATGCTTTTCCCAAATGAGTACCATTCCCTTCTTTGAGTTGATTAACTATTTCTATCAAAACATAGATACCTAGTCCTAGGAAGAAGTAGTAAGTCATCTGAATATGGTTTGCATATAGACTCAGTCCTATTCCAAGAGCGTAGATTATTCCACCTTTGAGATAGTCCTTTCGAAAAGCCATCACCATACCCATGGCAATCAATCCAAATGAAGCCAAAACCCTTAGCTTGGTCATGTGGCCTGCTTCAAAAAGGGTCATATTTCCCGCAGAAAAACTAAAGGCCAATGCTCCGATGACGCTTATCCATGGATTTACTTTCATATAGACCATGAAAAAATAAAACATCAGCGCCATTGCAAAAAAGTAGCCTATCGGTCTTGGAATAAATAGATTACTCGCTTTTTCTACATAGTGCATCATATTACTAGGCTGGGCACTATCGATTTGATAGGTAGGCATCCCTCCGAAAATGGAATTCGTCCACAAAGACCTTTCGCCCGTTTTCGCCTTGAAATCCCTTATTTCCTTTGACATCCCCTGAAACTGCACGATATCGCCAGCAGGGACTACTTTGCCTTGTATTTGCGGCAAAAAATAGAGAATTGACACTAATAAGAATATTCCTGCCGCGGCAAGATGGGGTAAAAAACGCTGAAAAGCTTGAGGAGTCGCCATAGATTGCTTTGATTATATCCAACAAAAATAAAGAAATAATGCTGAATCTAAGTATAATTACGAAAACCT
>CAYZUW010000363.1:0-4227 GCA_964481325.1 uncultured Saprospiraceae bacterium | reverse complement strand
GTTTACTCACTGCTCTTATAAAAAATAAGGCTGCTAAAATTCTTAGTGTAAAAAATGAAGATGGAAAAATAGTTGCTGCTTGCCTACTTACTATTTTTAAAAGCCGACTTACCTATTTAATGGCACGTTCTTCGGAGCAAGGAAAACAAAAGCGGGCCATGCATTTTATTATTGATAGCATTATTCGGGAGTATGCAGGAGGCGATTATATCCTAGATTTTGAAGGCTCTGAAATTGAGTCTATTGCTAATTTTTATTCCTTCTTTAATGCAATGCCAAATAGTTATCCTACCTTGAGTTATCAGTCTTTTCCGTTTAGTTTGGTTTAGTTTTTTTTCATATCATTCAATAAAGCTTATTTGCCCTTACATTGAGCGTTTGAAAAAAATATAGTAAAAAAAATGAACCACCCAAGACAGCCAAGACCACCCAAGAAAAGAATGATAAATATTTGAGAACAAGTAAGAATAGCTTGAGTGTTGCCTTGTGTAGTAGAAAACTATTCATAAAGTTTAAAACAAATTCACATAACCAATATGAATCTTCGGTCTACCTAAATCAAAAAAGTCATCTGAAACAGAAAGGTCTTGTCCAATGGCTGCACTTAGACTCAGCACACCAGCAGCCGTCTGAAAATTAATCCCCGCTCCAACACCCCAAGGAAAATTAAAATCACGTATAGATTTATTTATCTGCAAAATGCCCAAATCTGAAAATACGAAAAGCACAGAATTTCCTTCTAAAGTAAATCGATACTCTAAAGTATTGACAAGGTATCGATCGGTGAAAAACATCTGTTCATTGAATCCACGCAAAAGTGAGTTACCTCCTACTCTAAATTGTTCATTTACAAAGACACTAGCCCCACCGAACAAAGCAGCACCATCAAGTGCTATCTTAAGCGCTGACCTTTTCCCAATAGGTTGATATCTAGATGCTTCTATTCCTACTATAAACTGATCTTGATCCGGCAAGTCATCATATAGTGTAGCAAAATTAAAATCTAATTCTTCAGGATCTACGATATTCAAGATAAGGCTGCTCTCCCTTATCTGCCGTACACCCAACATAAATCTACTCTTCAAAAACCAACCGTCTCTTGGGTTGCTGCGATTATCTAAGTTATTGAACTGCCACTGTATACCATAGTACTGCGTTCGTGTATCAAGCGCCGTAGGTAGCGTCCGTGTATCAATAATAGACTGCTCATTTACATCCAGTATCCTAGTACCATCTGAAGTGAAAAATACTTCAATAAAATTATCTCCACCGTATAAATACTGCGCACCAACACTATAGTCAACATCCAAAAAACTAGTGTCTTGTTTTGATAACTCGAAGCTGCTGCGCAAACCAAAAGGCAAACCAAAAAAGTATGGATAGCTGAACTGGGCGGTCACCTCTTGTGTCAAAGGTCGCAATTGCTTAAACTCAAAAAATATTCTTTCTCCTCTATCTAATGCATTAACCAAATCAATCATCGCTGTGGCGGTTAATACAACAGACTGGTCAAGCAATGGATCATTGACCGGCAACACACCTATCAATGCATCAAATCTACTTGCCTGCTTCTTATCTGCAAAAATGTATACATCTGCGCCTTGGTCATTATAGATTACATTAGGCGCTTTATTAGAATTTATAAAAGGAAGATTCCTCAATCGCGTTTCTGTTTGCAGGAGCTGACTTTTGTTAAGCGGCTTCCCTACATTAAGTCCCAAATAGGGACCAAGAAATCCTTGAGAGATGGTGGCATCTCCATTAATATTAATGCTGTTGATTACTACCTTTCGATTGAGTATGAGTTGCATTTCTGCTTGCACCTTATCCTCTTCGACTTCAATATTCGTAAACTTAATTTCTGCAAATGGATAACCCGCATTATCCGCTAGGCTTAAAAGTTCTTTCTTTAATTTCAGTGCTTCCTTGTAGGCGTAGGATTTTGCAGTAAGCTTTCCTTGCGCATAAGCAATCGCTTGATTATTGGGTACAATCCAAATATCTTGATACTGCCTTCCCTGATGGATATACGCAGTATGCGCATCTGGAGAAACAACGAATGAGTCTAAGCCAGCTTCTAGATAGTGAGCTTGATGGAGGCTATCTATAATTTCAGAAATCTTATTATCTGCTTCTGCTGCAGGAATCTTTTGGCTCAATCGAAGCTCATGATTTACAATTGTTATTAACTGTAGGCTATCTTGCGCAGCTAAGCCCATGGTCACACCACAAAACATAAATAGCCAAATAATACGATTAATATGATGCAAAGCTTACTTTTGAGTATGTCGGGTATTTATATTCATATTCCTTTTTGCAAGAAGGCGTGTCATTACTGCAATTTTCATTTTTCTACTCAATTAGAACGTAAAAGTCAGCTTGTAGATTCCATAGTAGAAGAAATTCAGTGGCGAAAAGATTATTTACACGACCAAAATATACATACTATTTATCTTGGAGGAGGCACTCCATCCGTATTATCTGAAAAAGAGCTATTTAAGATACTCAATAGCGTTTACAAGAATTTCCAGGTAAGCGGCACTGTAGAGCTGACTTTAGAGGCCAATCCTGATGACTTGGATGCTGAAAAATTGCGTAGTCTGAGACAGCTGGAGGTCAATAGATTGAGCATTGGTGTACAGTCATTTTTTGAAGCAGATCTGACATATATGAATCGAAGCCACAATGCTTCTCAGGCGGAGAGCAGTCTAAAGAGGGCACAGGATCATGGCTTTGAAAATATCTCTATTGATCTTATTTATGGATCCCCGACAACGACAGATGCTATGTGGAAAGAGAATATTGCGAAAGCACTCTCCTTGAGTATTCCACACCTATCCTGTTATGCATTAACGGTTGAGCCAAATACCGCGCTTGCTCATTTTATAAAAGCAAAAAAAACTGTCGCTCCTGATGAAGACCGATCGGCACAACAGTTCCACCATCTCATTGAAGCTACAGCAGCTAATCATTATTTGCATTACGAGATTTCAAATTTTGCTTTAGCAGATCAATTGAGTCAGCACAACACCAACTACTGGCGTGGCGTACCCTATCTCGGCATCGGCCCTGCGGCACACTCTTTCAATGGTAGCTCTCGCCAATGGAACGTATCGCATAATGCGCATTACATGAAGCATGTAGAAGCGCATGATAGCACCTCACTTTTTGAAGTAGAAAAACTTAGCCCCGAAGACCAGACCAACGAGTACATCATGACTTCATTGAGAACGATGTGGGGATTGGATATCAATCAAATTGCTTCTATAGAACATCAGATAAAAGTCAAAGCAGCTGCTCAAAAATATATAGAAAGAGGCTTGATGATTTTGGAAGAAGACAAATTTATTATCACCAAGGAAGGAAAGTTTTTGGCGGACGGTATTGCAAGTGATCTTTTTGTTTAAGTTTGGGAGTGCCTCCGATTTCGCAAAATGCTAAACCCATGTCTTTGCTTCTTTTGCTCATCGCAGTCGTGCTATCCGTTCCTATTCACTATCCTAGACTATGATTCGGCTATTCATTTTTGCTTATCTCTCCGAGCTAAGCAAAAATGAGCCTCATACATATTCTAGCACAGCGAATACCACTGCTATCACTCACTCAAAAAAGGAAGATTGGTTTAACGATTTACTTTACAAGAAAGCTACTAATTAAAAAGTCAAAGTAGAAATTAGCTGTACACTATACAGATTTTGTATAGGCTTCCTTTATCCACTTTTTCAATTCAGCATCAACCTCTTTTTTATCAGTAAGCTTTACGCGATGGGTACACATGGTACCAAATGGACCTGAGTTTTCTAGGCGATCGGTAGTAGGCTTATCCTTTAGTTTAAAGCCGAGATCAATCCGCGTTTTTGTAGCGGGTTTGATAAGGATAAATTGTCTTTTGCGAATAATACTTACACTAGTCTTTTTGGGTGTAATAGTTACATCTTTTCCTAAGGCGTTGACATACTTTATCAATGCTTCATAGATAGGCACTAAACTTTCTTTACCCTTGTATTGACCCGTCACTAAATCATCTCCTCCTGCCCCCTCATCCTTAGCAAGGGTCACTATCGTATTGGCAAATCCATGCGTCACGCCATGTTCCGTTTTTAGAAACTTAACCCCTTCAGAATGCTTAGCAAAAGCTTTCTTTTTTAATATTTTTTTCCAATCATCTAGCGACTTGCCTGTTTTTTCAGGCATATTGTTAATCATTGTTTGTAATGCTTTATCCAT
>CAYZUW010000362.1:0-4259 GCA_964481325.1 uncultured Saprospiraceae bacterium | reverse complement strand
GTAGTAAGCGCTATAGAAGCTAATGCAATCGAAATGGCTGAAGTAAAAAGGAACGCGGTAGAGGCAATAGCGAAAGTGAAAAAATCACAATCAGAAGAAATCGCTGACATCCAAGAACAAGCTGCTTCTGAAAAGGAAGCAATCACCACAGAAATTATTGAAGCCAAAATAAAAGGAGCAGAAGATATTGCAGCTACTAAGGCAAAAACTGCCGAAGAAATAAAAGCCATTAGAGAAAAGGCAAGCCTTGCTAGAGAGGAGTCAGAACTGGAGATGTTAGCAACACAGGAAGCTGCTGCCGAAGCGATGGCTAAAACCAAAGAAGAGTCCGCTACAGAGATTGCATTGATTAAGCAAGAGGCTGCGGAAATAGTACTCGTAGAGCAAAAAAGAATCGAAGACGAAATTGCAAAGTCTAATCTAGAAATTGACAAAGCAAAAGCAGAAGCACAGTTAGAGATTGATAAAGCTAGGGAAGAGGCAGAAGCGGAACGCGCACTACTCGTTGAGCAAACACAGGCTGAAAGGCTTAAGCTCAATGAAGAAACGGAATTAGAGCGTAAAAAAGCGCAAGATGAAATAGTAGTTGCACAGAAAGAAGCGAGTGATGCCGTATACGAAGCTAAACAAGGAGCAAAAGAACAAATAAACGCCGTGAAAGAAGAAACCGCCCTGAAAATTGCTGAAGAGGTGTCCCTTCTTGAAGCCAAAAAAAATGCAATCAAAGAGGCTGAAGAAAGAATTACAGACTTAACACTGAAAATGGCAGACTTAGAGGAATCTGTTAGTAAACTAAAGGAAGAGAAAGAAAATCTGCAAAAAAAGAAGGAATAGATGCTTGTTCGCCTAATGTTTCTCTTTTTTTTAAGAAAATTTTAAGCAACAATTGCTATACTTAAAGCGTCTTAATTCATATAATTGGGCGCTTTTTTGTTTTCAGACAAGTTAAACATATATACTGTATTTAGTTTTTCTTAATCTCTGATTATCAATAAATTAAACTTTGCCTTGAGGAATATCTTGGCATGTACACTTTAAATATGGTTAAAAAAATTACTTTTCTTATTGCAGTAGTCATTTTTGCTTTTACTTCTCAAGTTTTGTCTCAAGATGGTTACGAAATTAACGTCAATATTGATGGTTTCGAAAACGACACCCTTTTACTAGGTTATCAGTACGCTGACAAGCAATACATTAAAGACACCATTCTGAGGGATGGAGACGGTAATTTTACATTTGCCGGAGATGAACTCTTGGATTGTGGGATGTATCTCATCATTATGCCACCAGAGAATAAATATTTTCAAATGGTAATAGGAGAGCAAGAACAAAAATTTACCCTTTCTACCAATGTCAGCAATCCTGTAAAAGAAGCAAAGTTTCAAGGCTCTACAGAGAATGACATTTTCTACAAATACTTGAACTATATCAGTACGCAATCTCATAAAGCGCAAGAACTAAATAAACAGCTCCAAGAAAAAAAGGAACAAAATAAAGATGCTAGCGATGTACAGACAAAATTAGATGGTCTTAATGAAGAAGTAAAAGAATACCAATTACGATTAATTGCAGATCATCCAAACTCTATGGCAGCCAAAATAGTTAAAGCCAGCCGTGATGTAGACGTGCCTGACTTTGGTACATCTGAAGAAGCAAGAAGAAAGCGATTTTATTATTTAAGAGAGCACTGGTTCGATAATGTAAACTTGTCTGATCCTTGTCTTATAAGAACGACCTTAGTGCATAATAAAGTAATGACTTATATTGAAAAACTGACGGTACAGCATCCCGACTCTATTTCTCGGACAGTTGATTTTATAATTGAGAAAGCTAAGCATAGTGATCAAACAAAGCGAAATTGGTTGTCAACATTGCTTAATAGGTATGTCAACAGTAAAGTCATAGGGATGGACGCTGTTTACGTGCACATAGTGATGAATTATTATGCGAAAGGAGAAACACCATGGGTAAATGATGAAAAACTCTTGGAGATTGTAGATAATGCAGTCAAAACAGAACCACTATTAATTGGCAAGATTGCACCCGAAATTTCAATTCCTACTTTAGATATAGAGGCTACCCTTATAGCCATGGAGAAAGAAGAAGATGAACAGAAAAAATTCGTACTTGGGGAGAAAGTAAGCCTTCATAAATTAGACAGTCCATACAAAATCTTGTTTATATGGGCGCCTGATTGTGGTCACTGCAAAAAGAGTATGCCTGCTATGATTTCTTTCTACAATGATTACAAAGACAAAGGAGTAGAGCTATATGCAATATGCCATCAAAACTATAAGTCTACTCCTGCCTGCGCGGAGTTTATAAAAGAACGCCCAGAGATGCTCCAATGGATAAATGTAACTGATCCATTTTTTAGATCAAGATACCAATCACTCTATAATGTGAAATCAACACCTCAGATTTATATTTTAGATGATACGAATGAAATTCTTTTCAAACGTTTAGGTGCAGATCAGTTGGGGAGTGTGATGGATGACCTATTTAAAAGAGAAAAAATTAATAAATAAATTATGACCAAGCGTATTATACACATTATTCTTGTTTTATCATTTGGCTTAAGTTTTGGGTTGCTAGCACAGAATCCAACATCACAACCAAGTACACAACCGACATCTCGACCAACTACACAGTCTACAACTCAGCCTCCAAGCCAGCCGAGCCATAAGGGAGCTAAGATGTCTTTTGAACAGAAGTTTCTCGATCTTGGTCAAGTAAAAAAAGGAGAAGTACGTAAATTTGAATTTCCTTTCACGAACATTGGCGATACGCCTCTTAAAATAGATTTAGTATCTTCTTGCGATTGTACAACTACTAAGTATCCAACAAGAGAAGTCGCACCAGGAGATTCAGGGACTATATTTGTTTCTTTCGACAGTACCGAGAAAGAGGAATCTGAAACGATAGATATCGATATCTTTTTGACCAATGAAGATCCAAATACAGGAGCCCCAATGATAGAAATGCTTCAGTATAAATTTGAATTAATGCAGTAGTAGCGCAATAATTCCTATTGAGTTATAGCATCAGTGCAAAAGTAAACCTATATGCTATACTTTTGTTGCTTAGGGTATGCTTCAAATCCTTAAAAAACAATACCCTTATTTTCCTATTATTGGCTTAGTAGGCTTTCTACTCTTTTTTGTGATTGCCACAAATTTTTACCCAGGCGGTTCAGTAAATGATATGGCCTCTGAGGGCTATAGCTATTTCCACAATTTTATTTGTGATTTAATGTCGCTTAATCTAGAAGAGGGTGTAGTCAATGACGCTCGACCGATAGCTATAATAGCACATCTAATGTTGAGTTTTGCCTTGATTTCTTTCTTTTATATTCTACCAGAGATATTTACTGTCCAAAATACAAACACAAGAATATTACGCGGGCTAGGCATGTTGGCCATGACTATCTTTATTTTTATGTATACAGATTATCATGATTTAGTAGTCACTATCACTGGTGTTCTGGGAAGCATTGCTTTTGTATTCTTTTTTCTAGAGCTCGTCAATTACCAAAACCAAAAACTTAAAGCTTTAGCCTATTTTTGTTTTTTCCTAAGTTTCCTTGTCTTTTTCAGTTACGAAACCAAGATTGGATTCTATTATACACCAATACTTCAAAAAATCACTTTTGTATTCGATAGTATTTGGATAATTTGGGTAAGCCTTATGGTAGGCTCTAAGCACCGTTTAAGCTACGTATAGCAATACTGGTTTACTCGTCTACTATTTAGGATATTTATTCTATCTTCAACACAAAATTATACTTCATGAATAGTTGGGAAAAGAACCTTGAATTATATGATGCCTTGGTTGATAAAAACAAAAACTTCAAGAGAAAAGGGAAGACGATGCCTTATACTTCTGCCAATGGATATATGTTTTCTTTTATTAACAAGTCAGGTGAACTGGGGATTAGATTACCAAAAGAGAAGGCCAAAAAATTTAGGGAAAAATACTCGACTGCCGAATTTAAATCTCACGGAGCTATTATGAAAGATTATGTCCATGTGCCAGATAGTGCACTGCAAAAAGAGTCCGAGACAATTGCCAGCTATCTTCAAGAGAGCTATAAATACGTGATGTCTTTACCTAAAAAATAAGCTAATTACTGATGAGTATCACTCTGAGGTCATACTGTGCATATTGTTTATGTTCTATGCCTATTTACTTAGTTACTTAGTATCAACCAATTGAATAATTAAACAAATAAACAGTTCAACAAATAAATAACTCTAAGG
>CAYZUW010000361.1:0-4260 GCA_964481325.1 uncultured Saprospiraceae bacterium | reverse complement strand
TAAGCGACATCAATGTTTTTTTAACTGTAAACTTATTTTAGGACGACACACTGCATAGCCCGGTACTAAGGGGCACTTTTTCGGTGCCCCTTAGTACACGCCCATACCATTAACAAGAACTATTACGAATATAAAATATCAAACTTTAGAGCCAATTATAATGATAATTTTATACAAAGTAGGATCGTTTGATAATGGTAAAGGAGCAGCTGAATTCGAAAAAGTACATTAAAAAGGTAGAAATCAATGAAAAAAGTATTATTTCTAACCAACTTTTTACAGTCATTGAAGCTCTTTACTAGGTATTACTTGAAAAAGCGTTAATTTTGCAGGCTTATGAAAAACAGTATCTTTCTTCTCTTATTTAGTATAGTCCTTGTAGGTACGTCCTGCAAGTCAGAATTTGAGCAGCTCAGAGAAACAGCAGACCTTCCCACATTGCTAACGAAGGCGGATGAATACTATAAAAATAAGGAATATGCGAAAGCACAAACGCTCTATGAGAGTGTTTTGGGATCGATAAGAGGAAAAGCTAGTTCTGAACAGTCTTATTTCAACTATTCGTACACGCATTTCTACCTAGGACGGTACTCTTTGTCCGCGTTTTATTTCAAAGATTTTGCTGGAAAGTTTGTAAATAGCCAACATCGAGAAGAAGCAGATTTTATGTCTGCCTATTCACAGTATAAACAGTCGCCTTCGTATAGATTGGATCAAACGAGTTCCATCAAAGCGATTTCTGATTTTGAGCTCTTTGTAAATACGTATCCGCAAAGCGAACGTGTATCTGAGTGCAATAAACTAATAGATCAATTGCGGGCAAAGCTGCAGAGAAAAGCATATGCCGAAGGGGAGTTGTATTTTGATTTGAGAAACTATGAGTCTGCTGTGACTTCATTTGAAAACTTACTTCGGGATTTTCCAGAGTCTGCGGATGCTGAAATGGTGAAGTTTATGATAGTTAAATCTGTTTATCTATACGCGAATAATAGTGTTGTATCTAAGCAACCAGAACGTTTTGCACGCGTTGAAGAAAAGTTAGAAAACTTCCGAAAGAAGTATCCAAAATCAAAATTTGATAAAGAATTAAGAGATATTGTCAATACGACTAAAAAACGCATAAAAGAACTAAGAAATGAAGGATATAAAATCTAAAGTTCAAAGCTTAAATCCGAGTATAAGACCAAAGAATTTGGATGTATTGATCGGAGAACATAAGAATATCTATGAATCTTTGGTCGTTATCACCAAAAGAGCTAGACAACTCAATATAGATTTGAAGAAAGAACTCTATCAAAAATTAGAAGAGTTTGCAGAGACTTCTGACGCGATTGAAGAAATTCATGAAAACAAGGAACAAATCGAGATCTCTAAATTCTATGAACGTATACCAAATCCAGTGATTATCTCTATGGATGAGTTTCTTAACGATGAGGTACACTATAGATATACAGAAAAGAAAAAATATTACGACGAAGACTAACTTTTTTACCCAAATCTTGTAAAATAAACCATGGGCATGCACCTGGCTGGCAAGAAAATCATATTGGGTATCTGTGGTAGTATAGCCGCTTATAAGGCGGCATCACTTGTACGTCTCTTTATCAAAGGGGGCGCACAAGTGCATGTTTTGATGACCCCAGCTGCTACTAAATTTATCAGCCCTCTTACTTTATCCACTCTTTCAAAGAATCCTGTACATACAAGTGTTGTAGATGATGATAGTTGGAACAATCATGTAGAATTAGGCCTTTGGGCTGATTTTATGGTGGTTGCCCCTGCAACCGCGACTACATTGGCTAAGATGCGTCTAGGGCTTTGTGACAATATCATCGTGGCTACTTATCTCTCAGCCAAATGTCCAGTGTATTTTGCCCCTGCTATGGATTTAGATATGTGGAAGCATCCTTCCACTCAAGAGAATATCCAAAAATTACAATCATACGGCAATAAGATGATACCAGTAGGTCATGGAGAATTAGCTTCTGGTTTGGTAGGGGAGGGCAGAATGGCAGAACCTGAGGATATCTTCAACTTCGTCTCAGGCGCTACGGAGAAATCTTTTTTTACTGGAAAAAATGTCCTGATAACTGCTGGCCCAACATACGAAGCTATTGATCCAGTTCGTTTTATAGGTAATAGGTCTACTGGCAAGATGGGACTAGAAATAGCACTATCTTTTGCCAAAAAAGGCGCTAAAGTGACGCTGATACTTGGACCTAGTGTGTTAGATGTGGATCATCCGAATATCAAGTTGATAAGGGTGCAATCAGCAGCAGATATGGCTAAGCATGCTATACGAAGCTATAAGAAAGCTCATATAACTGTGATGGCTGCTGCTGTAGCGGACTACACACCCAAGACTGTGGCAAAGCAGAAAATAAAGAAGAAGGGGGGAGCATTAAAGATTGAGCTAGAACGAACGCAGGATATTGCAGCCAAATTGGGTACCTTGAAAAGCAAAAAGCAGTTTAATGTTGGTTTCGCTTTAGAGACAAATAATGAAGCGGCTTCAGCAAAAGGTAAATTGGTCAAAAAGAATTTTGATATGATAGTCCTCAATTCGCTCAAAGATAAAGGCGCAGGATTTGCCCACGATACGAATAAGGTAACTATTTTTGACAGTAAAGGAAAGACCCATAAATTTAAATTGAAATCTAAAAAAGAAGTAGCCAATGATATTGTTCAATTAGTCGAACAATTGATGAGCGCAAAAAAATAAATAATGAAAATATTATATCCAGTTATCATTTTGTTCTTTTTAGTCTTGAGTAGTTCTACTGTAGAGCTGAATGCACAAGAGCTAGAATTTGATGTCACGGTAAATACACCTAAACTACAAACAGTAGACCCGAAGGTGTTTCAGGATATGGAAAGTCAACTCCAGAATTTCTTAAATAATACGAAGTGGACGAATGATGAATTTGGTCAACAAGAAAAAATTAAGTGCAATATCCAATTGACTATATCAGAAGAACTGAGCCCTATTTCTTTTGCAGCCGATTTAGCTATCCAGTCAGCTAGACCAATATATGGCTCTAGTGAAGAAACCGCTTTACTCACGCATGTAGATAAAGATGTTATTTTCACTTATGAACAATTTCAACCATTAGAATTTTCAGAAAATAACTTCAATGATAATCTAACTTCTATTTTAGGTTTTTATGCATATCTAATTTTAGGTTTAGACTATGACTCTTTTGCCCCACTTGGAGGCGAGGAGTATCTACAAAGAGCACAAAATGTAATAAACATTATTCCTTCGAACGTGGCAAGTTCTAGTCCAGGTTGGAGACCTAATGATAGTAATCGAAATAGATATTGGATATTAGAAAATTTGCTCAGCCCAAGAGTGAAAGATCTTCGTTATGCGATTTATGATTATCACCTGAGAGGTCTGGATTTGATGCCTAAAAACCAAGATCTAGGGAGAGCCAATATTCTTAAGGCAATGAAAAATATCGAAAAAGTTGGAAGGGCATATCCTAATAGTATGATAGTTCAAATGTTTTTTAACGCTAAAGGAAATGAGTTGGGAGACATCTTTAAAGAGGGTACTGCAGCTGAGAAGACAGAGGTTATAAGGATATGCACAAAGCTTGATCCAGCTAATGCTATTAAATATAGAAAAATTACGAATTGATATGTTTTCAATACAAATACGACAGGTTTTAATTTGTAGTATTCTACTGCTGTGTTTGTATGGACACAATCTTGCTCAGGATGTGATTACAAAACTGACTATGAGCGAAGCTTTTAAAGTGCCTAAAAACTCTGAAGTCGATAGGATAATTACTACAGTCGGCAACAATGCATATTTTCTCCGCAAAAATTTTAACCTCAGTGGCCTGGTAAGTAGTATTACCATTGAAAACTATGACATCGAAAAGCTGCGCTTGAAAAAAGCAGTAGGTATTGATCTTCACTACCGTAAAAAGCTGCGCGTATTTCATGACGTTTTTAAAGTGGGGGACAAGTTCTATCTTATTACTTCATTTTTCAATATTGGTAAAAGTAAAAATTACCTCTTTGCGCAGGAACTAGACGCTAGATTTGAACCTAAAGAAGATCTCATTTTGATTGGAGAAATTGATTCTAGAAACGAATCCCAAATCGGAGATTTTCAGATAAAACACAGTAGAGATAGCTCTAAAGTCATAATTTATCAAAATATTCCTTCAAAAAAATCAGAACCCCAACAAGCTAAGGTTAGTATCTATGACGACAATCTAGAATTACTATGGGACAAGAAAATTAAAT
>CAYZUW010000360.1:0-4283 GCA_964481325.1 uncultured Saprospiraceae bacterium | reverse complement strand
TGTGGAGGAGCTGTGACACTAAAGCAGGAGGCTGAAGAAAACTAAGAGGCTCATTTTAACTTTCTATACATAAAAATATATCCAACTAATAAAAGTACAGTAGTCGCTACACCAATATTCCCGAATAGTGGATTCACCTGCAATCCAAGAAATAATGAAAAACTAAAAAGAAGATAGAAGACTGCTCCTACAATTACATTTAACAGTATCTTTTTCCTTTTTGTAAGTTTCATTTTCAATGTTGATTAAGTGTTAGTGTCGTGCGAATAAGGTACACTATATTTCACTTCCATTTCTATATACTGTTTTCAAATTTCGGAGATCTTTGAGATTGTTTACTGGATTACCCTCGACTAGAAGAAAATTTGATTTTGTGCCCGACTTTAATTCATCAAAATCATCTAACTGAAAAGAAGTATAAATATTTACAGTAGCGGATTTCAAGACTTCAAGATTGGACAATCCAGCTTGCGCAAGTAGATCCATTTCATCAAACAAATTGTCTGTATAATTTAACCCAAAGTTAGGAGCATCAGTACCACAAAGAATTTTAATGCCTGCGTCGTGAGCCTTTTTGATTTCCATTAGTACCTCTTCGAAATTCAATACCAGACCAGACCATCCTTGTGATTTTCCCATATTTAATACCTTCTTAGTTACCAGCATTGTTGGGACTAAAAACACCTCGCCTTTTTTCATTTTCTCAAGTTGCATTTTATCGGCTTGCTTGTCAAACCAGATATGCACAATACCATCTATATTCTGATCCACCAATACAATCGTTTCTTGGATTTTATGAGAGTGGCCGACTGCCAATAGTTCGTTTTTGTGTGCTTCATTTATTACTCGTAATGTTTGCTCATCAGTAAGCGTATTAAACTTTGGTTCTTTAATCACCTTAATATAATCTGCCCCTGCTTTTAGCCTGTCTTGAACAAAGCGCTCTGGACTTATAGTATCATTTATAGTAGGAACAGGAATTCCAAACTGAGTACCATGCCCCCCAGGAACGGTTGCGGCTGCGTTTGAAGAATAGAACTTTGCATGCTGGGCAGAATTACTGGAAGACCTAATATAATTCGATCCGTGATCTGTATTATGCATATCGAAATTCGCAAATATTCCTGTGCTTAAGGAGCTTCTTAAACTATCAGGATACCATAAATGGACATGCGCATTAGCCAATGGTGGAATTATTGTTTTTCCTTTTCCATCTATTGTTTGAAAATTTTTGTATGAGGCAACGTTCTCGCTGATAGCTACAATTATAGAGTCGTTAAAAACGAGATTTGTGTTTTCAATATATTTTTGACCTGTAAAGACATTTACATTTTTGATAATTTTTACAAAACTATTGTTATCCAATAAGCTTACTTTTTCCTGAACCTTGCATCCAGAAAAAATAATCACAAAACACATTCCTAACAAAATTTTCATAATTCTATTTTGATGAAATTTACTAATTCAATTTATCACATAGATTCCTAGAAATACAATTAGTTCGACCTAATAGCCTATTTAGGCTGTGAATTTTTGTAGAGCACTTTTGCATTTTGATTAACATGAATACATGCACCCTTTATTCTTCTAAGGCTACTACCATAGTGGCAATACTAGTGTATGCTGAATTAAATTTGAATTAGACTAAGCATATGTATTCCAATGCTTAAAAAATTATTTCTATTTTTTAAAAGAATATAGATTCTTAATTGACCCACATTCTCAGCGAATCAGCAACAGCATTAGCACTACCGTCAAAAATGCTTGGGTGATGTTTACGAGTTTCGAGATTGTTATCTAAAACAAAGGACTGAGGAAGTAGATTAATACCATTTGCTAATAAGTTTGTGGTTTTAAGATAAACAAAATTGTAATCGTTCTTTTTTGCAAAAGAGTTTATTGTTTTTGAGGATTGATCGGAAACAACTATAAATACATATTCATCCTTAAGCATCTGAGATGCTTCGTCAAGTAAAGGGAATTCTGCTACGCAAGGTTTGCACCAAGTTGCCCAAAAATTGACCAATATTTTCTTACCATTGGCAATATCGTTTATGTCTACAACTTGATTGTCCAAGTTGCGATATTCTAGACTTTGTAAATCAAGTTGAGCTATTTGTTCGGATTTGCTCTTTACCTTATTTAAGAACAACGCCCCTACAACAATTAATAATAGGCCAATGCCTATTCCGATTAAGAATCCTTTTTTGAATGTCATAGTTCCTTTTTTTATATTCCGAAAGATACCAGCCCAGTAAAATGTAAAATGACTGCACTTACTATAAGCGTAGTGAGTATACCTACTATTATGCCGAGAAGAAATTTTACTATTTTCATGATAATTATTTTCTAGGCTTAATGTATTAGTTTAGTTTGATAGTGAGCTATTTTTTCGATTAATGGGTGGATTTATTCGATATGGAGTGAAATTTAGTTTCTACTTTTTCTTAGGTTTATATTCTTGCAATTTGAATTCAATTAGTGGCATAGGGCTATTAGCATTGTCAATTTGCTTTTCAACAATTATGGTATTACACATTATTTGAACAGTATCTCCTACTATTATAAGCAAGATAGCTAATTTCATCAATTGATATTGTGGTTTGTTTTTTTGAGATTACAAAGAATCCGAAAAGTCTTTTTCAAGTTTTTATTATGATAAGAAGCGAACTATGGACTGTCTTTGCATGGCGGGTGGAGGACAAGAGGTGGAAGTGGTATATCGACCCTTTTCGGGGAGATGTAGGAACGGACGACTCGGTCCTGACTTTTTCAGTCAGGATGGCCCCAAAGTATAAATATAAATTAGCTCGAAATTATGGCTTTATATAAATCGATAGTTAATAGAAATAAAATGATTTTAAATATTTAGGCTATCTTGATGAAGGATTGGATGGCAAGACAGTTAAAATAAATACGGAAAAATCTATGTATAATAAACAAATAGAAACGCTACCCTTAGAAGAACTGAGAGCGCTTCAAAATGCGCGATTGTCTACATTGGTTAATCGGGTATACCAGACGGTGCCATTTTATAAAAAGCAGTTTGATGCTCATGGTATTCATCCATCGGATATAAAAACCGTGGAGGACTTGCCGAAACTTCCTTTCACGAAGAAAACAGATTTAAGGGACAACTACCCTTTTAAGATGTTTGCAAAACCCATGGATGAGGTGATACGGATACACGCTTCGAGTGGCACTACAGGAAAGCCTACGGTAGTGGGATATTCTAAAAAAGACATTGATGTATTTGATGAGGTGGTCGCGCGATCATTGGTTTGTGCTGGTGCTCGACCGGGGATGAAATTGCACAACGCATATGGTTATGGATTATTTACCGGTGGTCTAGGTATGCATGGTGGTGCCAGCAAATTGGGCATGGCAGTTATTCCAGTATCAGGGGGCATGACGGAAAGACAATTAACCATACTACAAGATTTTGAACCTGAAGTAATTTGTTGCACTCCATCCTATGCGCAAACCTTGTCGGAGGAGTTTGCCAAACGAGGAATTGACACCAAAGACTTGGCCATGAAATACGCCGTCCTAGGTGCGGAGCCTTGGACGGAAGCGATTCGGTCGCAAGTAGAACAGGGACTGCAGGTGACGGCTACCAATATATATGGATTGAGTGAAATCATAGGGCCTGGGGTATCGCAAGAAGACTACGAAGAAAAAGGTAGTGGGAGTTATATTTGGGAAGATCATTTTTTTCCAGAAGTAGTAGACAAAGAGACCGGTGCACCTTTGCCTTATGGTCAAGAAGGCGTGCTTGTATTTACTACATTGACAAAGGAGGCGTTTCCTATTCTACGTTATTGGACGAATGATATTTGCTCTATTGACTATGACCAGAATGCAAAACGAACGCATATCAAAATGTCCTCTATCAAAGGTAGGTCTGATGACATGCTGATTATCCGTGGTGTAAATTTGTTCCACACTCAGGTTGAAGAGGTGATTCATCAACTCCCCTATTTGAGTCCAAATTATCAATTAATAGTGGAACGTAAGGGGACGATGGACACAGTATGTGTCGAGGTGGAAACTGCGAAAGGTGTTGCTGTAGAGGCTAGTCATTTTGAACAGGAATTGAAATCAAAAATTAAAGATACAATTGGGCTTTCTATGGATATCGTATTGAAGGAGCCGAATTCTATTCCGCGTAGTCAGGGTGGAAAACTTAGTAGGATTGTTGATAAGCGGTGAAACTATTTAAAAAGTGTTTTCACACCTGTCCTAAATAAACTAGCAAACTAGAAATAGGGTCTGAAAAGCAG
>CAYZUW010000359.1:0-4330 GCA_964481325.1 uncultured Saprospiraceae bacterium | reverse complement strand
GCTATATATTGTAGAAACACTGCTGACCATATTAATTCGATTTTTTTTTTTAGTCTAAAAATTAACCAAGGCCAGTACATTAATTTGATCTCTACCTGCACCAGCAAAAAATTGATTCATATATCCCAACTCTAGTTTTAAACCTTTGTTGATTTTTGCTCCAAGTGCAAAGTAGCTTCGATTTCGGTCGAAAGGAGTTTCGGTAAGATTAAGAAATATTTCGTTGTAGGCGGATAAGTACCAAAATGGTTTCTTCTCCGTATTCGTAGTGAGCGCATAGTTTACACCAAGAAAGTATCTAAACCTCAACCTAGCATCCTGATCTTCTATAAAGCGCTCTTCAAGCCTATATCTATGTTGCAGGCTAAAGCGATTAAATTTTTGCCTCGTGATAAATTGTTGAAAAATTCTGTGTTCGTTTATATCTACTTTGTCTTCTCGATTGTCATTGATATAGTTCGAGCTAAGAATGAATCCGTAACCAAGTAGCAGATTGTTGTTACCATCTGGTCCTAGATTATACCCTATACCTGTTCGGAGTAAAAGTTGTTCTAAATCCCCAATAGCATCGTAATTTCTATATTGCACTTCGTGGTGAAGGTTCCATTTGCTATTTATCTTCTTATTACCAATGTAAATAAGCCAATTGCCTAATTCGCTACTTTGAGCAGAAGCCAAAAAAGGCAGCAATACTAAAGTTAATATTGCTGCTTTCAGAATCATGCTTTTGATTCTTTTCATGTGTTTTTGGAAATTTAAATAGATTGAAAACAATCCTTTATCTAATACAATCTAATTTGCTAGTTCCGTATTGAGTTTAAAATAATCAATAAAACTACTAGGGTTTTCTACAACCCCACTTTCAGAAATTAACTTAATATCAATATTGCGATTTTGCGCTTTTACGGCAAAGTCTTCTAGAATTTCAATAATATCATTGTCCAAAAATCTAGTTTTGCGTACATCTAATTCTAAAAGTGATTCTTCTGGCAATCTGTCCAACTCTTTTAGAATAGCACCTTTGTTAAAGAATGTAACTTCCTCAGCCAAAGTCATTTTTACTTTACTCTTTCCATCACTGTGATCTTCCATGTGTAAGAAATGAGAATTCTGATAAGACTTATAAAGAATAACAAGAACACCCACAGCAAGTCCCAATCCTATTCCCGTTAATAAATCTACAAACACAATTCCCAATATTGTTACAATGAAAGGTACGAACTGTTTCCAACCCAAGCCATACATCACTTTGAATAAAGCAGGCTTAGCTAGTTTAAATCCAACTATAAATAGCACTGCCGCCAAAACTGACAGTGGAATCATATTCAAGATATTAGGAACAAGTATAACAGATATGATAAGTAAAAATCCATGAATTATAGCGGATGCTTTTGTCTTACCACCTGATTGGATATTAGCAGAACTTCTTACTATTACTTGTGTAATAGGAAGACCTCCGATCATACCAGAAACAATATTTCCTGTTCCTTGGGCAATGAGCTCACGATTTGTTGGTGTTACTCTTTTTTCGGGATCAAGTTTATCAGTCGCTTCTACACATAGAAGTGTTTCTAGACTTGCAACCAATGCAATGGTAAATGCAGTAATCCACACTTCAGGCATGGTAATGACACCGAAATTCGGAAAACTAAACTGACCTAAGAAAGAACTAAAATCAGAAGGTACGGGTACATTTACAAGCTGACCAGATGCAATACCGTAAGTAGTGCCGTTAGTTGCAAGGTGATATACAATCCCAGCAACAACAGCTACCAAGGGGCCTTGGACAAGTTGGAAAAACTTTCCTTTTGAGGATAATACATTTTGCCAAAATAATAATATGGCAAGCCCTATTAAGGCTATAATGGTTGAGCCGATGCTTATATTACTAAAAAAGCTATTCACTTTTTCCATAAATGAGTCTCCCGTATACGTAGATCCAAAGAAATAGGGGATTTGCTTAATGATGATAAAAATTCCTATTCCCGTAAGCATACCTTTTATAACAGAAGAAGGGAAGTAATAGCCTATCACACCTGCTTTCAAAAGTCCAAATACAACTTGCATAATACCACCTAAAACTACAGCGACAAGGAACATTTCAAATCCTCCTCCAGGATTAAGTTCTTCAAAAGCTTTGATGGATGTAAGTACGATGGCAGCTAATCCAGCTGCTGGTCCACTTACCCCAATTTGGGATCCACTCACTGCGCCAACAAAAATACCACCTACTATCCCAGCAATCAAACCTGAGAATAAAGGTGCACCACTAGCCAATGCGATACCAAGACACAAGGGGAGGGCTACAAAAAATACGACAACACTTGCCGGTATATCTGCTTTTAAATTTGCTGAAAATGAAGCTTTGTTTAAATCACTCATGATGATAGTATATTGGTTTTGTAAAATAGAAAGTAGACGGAATTGAAGTCCTTATTTTTTTTTGACATTCAATCCAACAAAATACAATAAATGTAACTAGTTTAGAAACTTATGAAAACTCCGGGGGAGGCGTGACTACTTCTCTTGAGATTTGATTAGAAATAATATTCTGTGTAAAAACACTTTGATTTTGAAAATAAGTCAAATTTTCAGCAGTTTGCAATAGCCTAATATTTAACTTGGTTTTAGTCTTTTCTTCCTTACTTTCGTTATTTTCCTTTTCCGTTTCTCCGTCAAAGCCCGTATCAAACAGACAGATATCATTTTGGTGGTATAGCAAAGCACTCCCAATAGCTTCTATAGCCAATGTAGATGTTAATAGTAATATTATTACAATGCTATTTTTCATATGATGCTCAAATATACTATAAAATAACGAATATGACAGTAATGCTATCATTAACACCGTTAACCTTGGTTTTGTTTTAGTGTATTACTGATATATTTTTGCATATTTGTCGCATGGAAATCAAATTCGACCTCAACGATAGTCTATTCTTAAAAGACCCTCAAGACACTACGCTGGGGAAGAAAATTATTGAAAACGGGATAGTTTTAATAGATAAGATTGGTTTTGAGTCGTTTACGTTTAAAAAATTAGCTGTAGAAATAGCTTCAACAGAAAAATCGATATATAGATATTTCGAAAATAAACATTATTTCCTCTTGTTTTTGACCTCTTGGTATTGGGAATGGGTGAGATTTCTAATTCATATAAATATTAAGAACATCGATTCGGCGGAAAAACAGCTAAAGATTGCCATAAAATATATGGTTATTGCTACTGCCGAAAACCCGATGAATAAGTACATAAACGAGAATTTGCTGCACAAGCTTGTTATCAAAGAGGGAGGGAAGGCTTATCATATCATTGAAGTTGATGATGAGAATAAAGCAGGTATGTTCCTATCTTACGAATCTCTAACAAAACTCATATCCGATATTATTCTAAGAATCGATCCTAAGTTTTTATACAGTGAAAGTCTTGCTAGCAATTTATTTGAAATGTCAAATAATCAAATTTATTTTGCCGAACATTTACCTACCCTAACCAGTCTCAAGGCAGGTAAAAATTTGAATAATGATCTAATTGAAATGCTAGACTACTACACTAGACGAATCCTAAGCATTAAGTAAATGATTTGATTTTTTAGGAATTAATACTAAGGCTTTAAGGCTACTATGATATATTGAAAGTCTAAGGAGATGTCATCCGTCACAATTCGCTTAAAACCAGCTTTGTCTACTAGTTCTTCCATTTCGAAAAGTGGAATTCGTTCAGAGCGAGGTGGAAATATCTCAGGGATTTCTTTCATTTTATAGTCAACTATTACTAACCTACCTGAAACAGGAAGTTTCTCTCTCAAATTATTGAGGTAAGCAATCTTATCATCAATGTAGGTCAAGGTACTTGAGATAAGGATTACGTCTACTTCATTCTTTTCAAGTAAGGGGTCATTGGGTTTAACCAATCTAGTTTCAATTCGGTCACCTAATATATCCCTCTTTTTTATTTTAGTTTGCTCAATATCGTCAATAGCTTTTTTGTCAATATCTAAGGCTAACACTTTTTTGACTTTAGTGTGCCAAGCTACAATAAAGCTAAAATATCCAACAGGTCCAGCACCAATATCCGCCATAGTTTTATTTTCCATATTGCCAAGGTGAGGGATGATTAAATCTGGACGCTGCCATAAGTCACGTTTTGCACTCGCAAATGCGTTGTCTTCCGAACTAGCTATATCTTTAATGGGATTGTTGACACCTAAAGAAGAATGTTCTTCACCGTGATGCTCATGATGATTATTGTCATTATGACCATGACCATGAGTTTGTTCAATAGGGTAGCGTTTGCCTGGCCCTTTATGGTCACAAGAGAATAATAGTA
>CAYZUW010000358.1:0-4354 GCA_964481325.1 uncultured Saprospiraceae bacterium | reverse complement strand
GCCTATTTGTTGTAATGAATATTCTGATTACAACAAAAAAAATTAATAAAATCGAAAAGCCAAGTATTTTGGATTTTTTGATTATTCTAAATAACCGATAATTATCTTAATAGTTAAGCATCGGTGCTATATTGAAAAACAAGATAATTTAGCTCAATGCATCTTGTTTCTGCAGAACACTATCAAGCTCAAATATTTCATACATTCGTACAAGTCATTTACTAATTTCATATTAGTGGTTTAGTCCACTTAAATGTATTGACAATTGTATACCAGAGATATCATTCATACTAATGATGCAGTTGCCAACCTCTTTCAGCGGATAGATGTGGATCGGTTTCCGCATGCTCTACTATTGAAAGGACCTGCTGGCTCTGGGAAACTTATGATAGCCAGGGCGCTCGCTCAATACTTAATCTGTGAAAACAAATCAGAAAAAGATTCTTGTGGAAAATGTCAGCATTGTCATAAGTCTTTAAAGTCTATTCACCCAGATATACACTTTAGTTTTCCTATCACTGGCGCTAAGGTTACTTGCAACGATTTCATGAATGATTTCCGCTCTTTTATTATGGAGCAAGCCTATGCGTCTGGTAGTGATTGGATCATGCGAATGGGGGAAGGGAAAAAAACTGGAAATATTACTGCTGCAGAATGCAATCGTTTGTCTCACATTGTCCACTTAAAACCATATGAATCGGATAAAAAAATAGTCATTATCTGGCTACCAGAATTTTTGGGTAAAGAAGGCAATCGTTTATTAAAAATGATTGAAGAGCCACCTCCAGAGACTTACTTTATTTTTGTTTCTGATCAAGCTGATATGATTTTAGGAACTATACTCTCAAGATGCCAAATTGTGAATATTGCTCCTGTTTCAACTCAGGTTATGGCGGATATTATCTCGGAAAAATTTTCACTTCAAGCAGATGATGCTTTAACTATCGCAAACCTCAGCGACGGAAACATCAATGAAGCATTTGCTATAAGCCAGAATAGTGATAATAAGTTTCTTCCAATTTGGATGGCTTTATTCCGAGCTGCCTATCAAGGACATAGCGCCTCTATTGTTAAAGCGGTCAACGATTTAAATGAATTCACCAAAGAAGAAATGAAAACATTCTTTCAGTACTGTACTCACTTTTTGCGTCAATGTCTTTTGCTCCGTTACTTACCTAGCGATCAAGTGATTTTACCCCAACAGGAATTGGACTTAGCTCAAAAAGTAATAAGCGTAGTGGATGACGAAGCTATACAGCGAATATCAACAATGTTAGATGAGTTAAGTTATCATCTAGAGAGAAATGCAAACATGAAAGTTTCACTACTTAACTTTGCGATTCAAACGAATAAAACTTTAAAAAAAGATGCCGTTATGGCTTAACATATAACACATAAACGAAGATAAGATGGGATGTGCAAGTTGCTCAAATAATAATGGAACACCTTCAGGATGTAAAAGTAAAGGCCACTGTGCCACTGGAGGATGTAACAAAATGAATACCTATGACTGGTTGTCATTAAACGATATAGTTGACGTAGATAATTACAAGTACGTAGAGGTTAGTTTCAAAAATGGAAATAGAAAAGCCTTTCTCAAAAATCCTGGCTCCTCTAGAGCTATCACTGGTGATCCTGTGGTAGTAGAAGCAGAGAATGGATATGACGTGGGGAGTATCACTCTTTCAGGTGATCTTGTCAGATTACAAATGAAGAAAAAGAAAGTAAGAGAATCCTCCGTCACCAAATCTGTTATCCGAAAAGCCAATGAGAGAGACCTCGAAAAGCTCATGGAAGCTAGAGAAAGAGAGAACAAGACTATGATACGTGCTAGAGAATTAGCACGCAACCTAGATCTCAATATGAAAGTGGGTGAAGTCGAGTTTCAAGGGGATAATAGAAAAGCTATCTTTTATTACATTGCAGAGGGTAGAGTTGATTTTAGAGAATTGATAAGACACTACGCCAGAGAATTTAAAATAAAAGTGGAGATGCGCCAGATAGGAGCAAGACAAGAATCAGCCCTTATCGGTGGTCTTGGATCTTGTGGTCGTGAACTATGCTGCTCCACCTGGTTGACAGACTTTAAGACAGTTTCCACTACGGCAGCTAGATATCAGAATCTTGCGATCAATCAAGCTAAACTATCAGGACAATGTGGTAGACTCAAGTGCTGTCTTAATTTCGAATTAGATACTTACATGGAGGCCATCGAAGCCTTCCCTAAAAGAGCGGATAGTATTTATACACAACGAGGAAAAGCCGTTTTAGTCAAAACAGATATCTTTAAAGGCTTGATGTATTATACCTATATAGTAGACGGAAAAAGAGGTAAGTTTTATGCTTTACCTATAAAGAGGGTAAAAGAGATTATTGCTATGAATAAAAATAAAGAAAAACCAGCTGATTTGGTAAGCATGGAAGCATACATGGCAATGGAGGCTGTAACTAATCAAAATGACTACGAAAGTGTTAATGAGGTCATAGAACTCCCAATGGAAGAGCGCAAGAAAAAGCGTAACAATAGAAGAAAGAAAGGAGGAAGAAACAACAAGCCAAGAAGCGGTAACAGACAAGGAGACATCAAAGGAGGAAATAAAAATAGTGGAAATAACAAGTCCAAAGGAAAGAAGCCGCAAAGTAAAGGTCCAAAAGATAATAGTGGCAAGAAAGAAGGAGGTAACAAAAACCAAGGCAACCGTCCACCAAAAAAGAAAAGGAATTTTAGGTCGAAACCAAAATCCGGAACACCACCTAAAAAAGAGTAATTAATGTAATTTTGAAATCACTCAAAAAACAATCTTAAAAGATAAAATAGAATAGTATGCAATACGATTTGACAGTCATTGGTTCTGGTCCAGGGGGATATGTAGCCGCCATTCGAGCAAGCCAATTAGGCTTAAAAACAGCCATCATTGAAAAATATGATACTTTAGGGGGAACCTGCCTCAACGTAGGATGTATTCCATCTAAAGCATTATTGGATTCGTCTGAGCATTACCACAATGCTAAAGAGCACTTTACTACTCATGGCATAGAATTAAAAAATCTCGGTGTCAATATGAAGCAAATGATAGCTCGTAAAAATGAAGTAGTAAGTACTACTTGCAAAGGGATTGATTTCTTGATGAAGAAAAACAAAATAGATGTATTCCACGGGCATGGATCATTTATAGACAAGAATACCATTTCTATACAACCTACTAAAGGAAAAGCGCAAGAAATCTCTACGAAGAATACTATCATTGCGACGGGTTCTAAACCCATTACACCAGAAGCTTTTAACTACGATAAGAAAAGAGTAATAACTTCTACAGAAGCCCTAAACATCGACAAAGTACCTAAGCGAATGGTTATCATTGGTGGAGGAGTGATCGGCCTTGAGTTAGGATCTGTATACGCTAGACTAGGTACAGAGATAGAAGTAATAGAATATGGAGATCGTATCATCGCTGGTATGGACAAAGATTGCAGTAAAGAATTAATGCGTTCACTGAAAAAAATAGGAATCAAGTTTCATCTTAAGCATATGGTCACTAGCGTGAAAGGAACTGCCAAAGGCGCTACCATTTCTTTCAAAAAGCGGGATACAGAAGATGAGCAGAGCATCAAAGCAGACTACTGCTTAATCGCTATTGGTAGAAGAGCATATACTGACGGATTAGGTCTGGATAAGGTTGGAATCGCCACAGATGATCGCGGTAAGGTTACTGTAAGTGATAAATTAGAAACCAATGTCCCAGGCATTTTTGCTATTGGAGACGTAGTAGCTGGCGCGATGTTAGCACATAAAGCGGAAGAAGAAGGAACGTTCGTAGCCGAGCATATTTCAGGTCAACATCCTCACATTAACTATAACTTAATCCCTGGAGTAGTGTACACTTGGCCTGAAGTGGCTGACGTCGGTCGTACTGAGCAACAATTAAAGGATGATGGGGTGAACTACAATGTAGGTAAGTTTCCATTCAAAGCTTTGGGTCGTTCGCGAGCCAGTATGGATACAGATGGCATGGTAAAAATCTTAGCGGACGCTGAAACAGACGAAGTGCTAGGAGTACACATGGTTGGTCCAAGAGTTGCGGATATTATTGCAGAAGCAGTAGCTATTATGGAGTACAGAGGATCAGCTGAAGATATTGTACGTATGAGTCACGCTCATCCTACTTACACAGAAGCCGTTAAAGAGGCAGCTATGGATGCTACTGGTAAACGTGCTATCCACATGTAATTGACGCACTTATTATAAAAAATATAAAAAAAGGAGAACTTGTAAAACGAGTTCTCCTTTTTTTGAATCACCTGTCACGTCCTGAAATAGCGATACACTAAAACCTTAGTGTAATGAAAAAGTCAA
>CAYZUW010000357.1:0-4357 GCA_964481325.1 uncultured Saprospiraceae bacterium | reverse complement strand
TTACTACTACCACATGACCTCATGACTTGAGAAAACCATATGTATCCAATAAAAACGATAATAAAGAACCAAATTGATTTTCTTAACATATCAATAGTTGTATTTAAGTGAGTCTACGAATCACAAATATAAGCATACAAACAATATATATATGTAATATATTATCTAATAATTCACTTGTGCCAGTCTGAATAGGGGTTTCTATTATCGAAAAACGAATGCAAAAAGGGCAAATTTACTAGAATGTGTTCTTCCACATCATACTTTCCACTGGCTTAATGGATTTGGTATTATATTTCGCTCCTTCTTTTTTATTGTAGTAGTTGAGTATATCTCCGTCTACAGCAAAGTAAATCAATTGTCCAATCGGCATTCCTGCATAAATTCTAACAGGCTGTACACAGGAGATTTCAAGTGTCCAGTTGTTACAAAATCCAACATCACCTTTTCCTGCTGTTGCATGTATGTCAATTCCAAGTCTACCAACGCTGGATTTTCCTTCGAGAAACGGAACGGCCGTGTGCGTTTCCGTGTATTCTTCTGTTACTCCTAGGTATAGCGTCCCTGGTTGAATAACAAAGCCATCTTTTGGAATTACGAAGTGGGACACATTATTATGTCTTTTTGCATCAAGAACTCGATCATTGTACACAGCAAGGTTTTTACCAAGATGAACATCATAGGAATTGGTGCCAAGACACTCAGGTCTATAAGGATCAATCACAATGTCCTTTGATTCAATGGATTGCTTTATCTTGATATCTGAAAAAATCATGTTTTATAGTTTATTTCCCACACTTTAATGGTTCTATCATCGCTGCAAGATATAAGGATAGATTCAGAAAGCCACAATAAATGGTTAACTGAATTTACATGTCCTAAATCTCGAATAGCTTCTATCACCTTTAATAACTTATAAGATTTTGCATCCCATATTTTTATAGTTTTATCCCTACTAGCAGTTGCAAATAATTTCCCTGAAGGGTTAAATTGTATAGCGTTAATAGTGAATAGATGGGCTGTAATACCCTTGTATATTTTCAATGAAGTCCCTTCTGTCCATATATTGAGCATAGCATCCCTGCCTCCGCTCAATAAATGCTGCAGATTTGAATCAAAGGCCAAGGAAAATACGGAATTTTCATGCGCCTTGATAACGTCTATTACCGTTTCTGTATTTGCATCTATCATAAAGATAGACTTATCGCTAGCACCTATATATATAACAGAGTCACTAGCTACAATGGAGCGGAGACTATCTCCAGAGATTTTCATGCTTTCGACTTGACCAACATTTTCTAAGCTCCATTTGCTCAACATTCCGTCTCCTCCTAGAGTATAAAGTTGGCGACCGATTAGTTTTATTCCAAAAACACCTTTCTTATGATGTTTGAACCTTCTAGTCCCTGCGCTATCTAAGGTATTAATAAAGTGAATCTCACCATGCATATCACCCGCCACTAATAGGTTGGTTGATTCCTCATATAAGAGACTAAATATTTGGGTGTCTGTTTTAGCGACTAATTTTCCCGTTTCAATTTTTTCACTATGCAAATCCCATCTAACAACCCAGCCGTCACCACCGGCAGATAGAAATGCTCCTTCTCCTGCCTTCTGTAATTGGTATACTGCTCCATTATGCCCTGTAAGAGTATGTAAGTGCTTAATATTAATAGTAAGGCTCAAATCAACATCAATTTAACAGCAAAAGTAAATAAACTTTTAAGCTCTCTAGAGGAATAGAGAATTGTTTTGAGGAAAAGAAATGAATTATTGCAAACGTTAATTTTGTATCTTTCACCCCAATTTTAATATGTCCTTAATAGTAAAAGAAAACATATTACCCGTAGGTGAATTTGGAATATGGCATATTTCTGAGACACGAGAATTTTTCCTTCAACAAATAGGATTAACACAGGAGGAGAAGGAGAGGTATGCTCAATTGAAAGGAAAAATGCAAATCGAATGGCTCGCAGCTAGGTACTTATTGCACATTTTGTCAGGAAGAGAAATAAGAGGAAAATTGCAGAAGGATGAGTATGGAAAACCGTTTCTTGAAAATAGTACTTACCATATCTCTCTTAGCCATAGCAAAGACATGGCGGCAGTTATTGCTAGTCCATTGGTTTGCGGTATAGACATTCAGTTTATGGTCCCTAAAATTGAAAGAATCGCCAAAAAATTTATGAGCCCTTCTGAATTAAATGATATTCAAAGAAATAAAATAATGCACATGCATATTGTATGGGGTGCAAAAGAATGTCTTTATAAATCTTATGGCAAAAAAAAGTTAGATTTCAGGAAGCATATTTTTATTGATTCGATAGACCTGAAAGGTGATTCTGGTTCTTTTACAGGAACTGTAAAGAAAAATGACTTTCATAAGAGATACCAATTGTATTTTAAACGTTATGATGATTATATACTAGTTTACAGTACTCAATTAGAAGATGATGCATAAGTTTTTTATCCTTATTTTAAATTTTACGCTGATTGCTTTTGTATTTTCCTGCGGAAGTAAAGCATCTGAACAGTCGTACGAACACTCTGTTTTTGATGCCGAATCTTCCGTACCTATGGATTTTATGGATTTCTACATGAAATTTCATCAAGACAGTCTCTATCAGATGGATCACATACAATTCCCGCTCAAAGGAATGCCGGCTATGGCCATTGATTTGTCGCAGGATTCGATTAATAGTTTTTATTGGCAAGAAGAGGAATGGAAAATACACAGACCCTTTATGGGCAACGAAGAAGAATATTTGAAAGAATTTCGAAAAATATCAGATAACCTAATCTCTGAATTTATTATCGAAAAACAAATGGGCTATGGGATGGAACGAAGATTTTCAAAACTAGGAGGTAGATGGTATTTGATCTATTATATGGATATGAATAAGCTAAGTGAATAGTTTTGTTTTCTCCTTACATTTTAATTGCCGGAAACTAGTTGTCTTGATTGGTAGTGAGATTGTCTAAAATTTGTTTATATTAGACTGCACTAACCAATAAGGATTATGTATGAAAACAATTGTCTAAGACATTTGATTTGTTTTATAGGTTTGTTTTTTTCAATCTCGCAGCTCATCGCTCAAGATCACTCAGAGTATGAATTAGCTGAAAACCTATACCGTTCAAAATCATTTGATTCATGTCGTGAGAAATTAGAAGCTATTCTAAGTGATTATTCCTCTTATCATGATAGCACTCTTGCAGCAACATATAAGCTAGTTGGAGATTTGCATTTAAAGAAATACGAACTCGCAAAAACAATTCAACAATACGAAATTGCAGATACCCTTTATCTACATCTTGGAGAAAGACATGCTCCAAAACGATTGAATGTTGTCAATAAGATTGGGATTTGCTACGCGCAGCAAGATAATCTTATTATGACTGCCAAGTATTTCCAAACTGCTTACGATATTGCTTCTTCTCTGTATGAGCCCTCAGGTTTGAATATGGCAAAAGCTATTAACAACTTAGCGGCAGTGTATTTATATGTTGGAAACTTTGACCAAAGTTTAAAGTATTTTGAAAAGGCTGCTTCGATTAAACAAAAATTTGCAACTGAGTCCCCGGTACCATTGGCCAACACTTATGAGAATATGGCTTCTATTTATGGCCAAATAAACCGAATGGGGGAGGCTGAATCTTATCTAAATAAGGCCGGTCAGCTATACAAGATGCAGCATAAGGATAACGTGACTGCATTACTTGGATTTTATATTAATATGGCTGGGTTTTTTATTGAAAATGATAGAATCGATGATGCCATTCATCAATTATCATTGGCAGAAAGTCTACCAGAGGAGTATAAGGCGGATAAGTTAAATGTTCTTCTAATCAATAAAAACCTAGGAGTTGCTTATTTAGAAAAGAAAGACTATGCCAAAGCCCTATATTATTTCAGTAAAGCGAAGCAACAGATTAATCAATTTAAGGTGGGGCAAAAAGATTTAGCAATCATATATACTCATATGACAGGCATTTTTGCAAAGCAAAATAAAGTGGACAAGGCCGTTGAGAGCATGGAGAAGGCACGAGTTTTAATGTTGTCGCACTATGATAAAACACACAAAAATTATTTGGACTTACTTCAACAACAAATTCATATTGAATTGGAAATAGGAGATTTGAATAGTGCAAAATATCACATTGACTCATATGTTGAAAATTTAAATGATAGAACTAAACTAAGTGGAAACGACTTGACCTTCTCAAGTTTAAAAATGGGATTATATGCTATGCATTTGAACTATAATGCAAAATTGTACAAAGTAAATAAACAGCAAATATTTATAGATAAAGGACTTGAAGTAGCGGAAAATGCTTTTGCTTATCAAGATAAAAT
>CAYZUW010000356.1:0-4370 GCA_964481325.1 uncultured Saprospiraceae bacterium | reverse complement strand
ATATCCAATACTTGGAGAATGCATACCTCTTCTTCAGCATTTCAAAATTTGACTACAGCTATAAGAAGCAACTTGTCAATGAAAAGAAGGTATATGCAATAGATACAGGATTTGTACGGGCCAACACCATAAAGCTACAGGACGATCATGGTCGCTTATTGGAAAATCTTGTCTTTCTATATCTACGTCGTCAACATCGCCAAATCTATTATTACCGAGATGAATGGGAATGTGATTTCATCCTTACTGAACATCAACAGGTCACCAGATGTGTGCAAGTCTGTCTGCAATTAGATCGTCACAATATGGAAAGAGAGGTCAATGGACTCATCGAAGCACTAAGCTTCTTCAACCATGATCAGGGATATATTGTTACTATGGAACAACAGGACATACTGACGAAAAACGATAAGACAATCACATTAATCTCTGCACATGACCTTCTGCTGGGTTTATATATATAAATTTACCATATGAAACCTTTGGGCTTATAGGTATTATTCGATAGATCGCATCTCGATTTATAGATGCTTTACATCACATCGGTGGAGAACTCGTAGGCGAACGATTACTTGAAATCCCTAACGACACTATTGAAGTGATAGATATTTCGAAATTATAAAGTCTGGAATGGATCTTTAATCCTTTTCGGCGAGCTGTTTCAAATATTGTTTATAAGGATGCGAAAGATGATTTTTAGGAAGATGTTAGAAGAATTAAAATCAAAGAAAAAAGCTATTTCTGTAATAGGACTAGGTTATGTAGGATTACCGATTGCACTTGAATTCGCTAGAAAGTTTAAGGTCATTGCTTACGATATCAACTCAGAAAGAATAGCCATGATGAAATCTGGGATAGATCCATCAAATGAGCTATTAAAAGGTGCTTTTGCAAACTGTGATATTGAGTTTACCGACCGTAAAGAAGATCTGTCAAAAGCACACTTTCATATTATTGCTGTCCCAACTGATATTGATAGTCATCAGGTACCAAATCTTAGGCCATTGTTATCCGCTTCTGCCGACGTAGGAAATCAGCTAAAAGTGGGAGACATAGTTGTCTATGAGTCTACCGTCTATCCTGGATGCACCGAAGAAGACTGTCTTCCAATCTTAATAAAAGAGTCCGGATTAAAATACGGGGTAGATTTTAAAATCGGGTATTCGCCAGAACGGATAGTACCTGGGGATAAGGTAAAAACCCTTACAAATATCTTAAAAATTGTAGCAGGAAGTGATCCAGAATCACTTCAAATAATTAGCGGCGTATATGGATCCATAATTACCGCTGGACTACATAAAGCATCAAGTATAAAGGTTGCAGAGGCAGCCAAAGTAATAGAGAATACTCAACGAGATATTAATATCTCACTGATGAATGAATTGTCAATAATCTTTGATAAAATTGGCATTGACACCATGGAAGTACTAGAGGCAGCCGGAACTAAATGGAATTTTCATAAATATACGCCTGGTTTAGTAGGAGGTCATTGTATCAGCGTAGATCCCTTTTATCTCTTATACAAAGCAAAACAGTTAGGTCATGATCCTCAAGTAATCGCTGCAGGCAGAAGAGTGAATGACTACATACCTTATTACATAGCCAAAACACTCGTCAAAAAATTAATAGATTCGGATAAAAATCCAGGCAAGTGCAAAGTCTTAGTTAAAGGGATTACATTCAAAGAAAATGTCTCAGATATAAGAAATTCGAAGGTAGTTGACCTAGTACGAGAGTTAATGTCATACTCCATAATTGTGCATATAGAAGACCCATATGCCTCCCCGAATGAACTGGCTCATGAATATCAATTGTCACTTATTACCAATCTTGATGACGACTATGATGCTGTTGTGATTGCTGTAAAACATGATCAATTTCAAATTCTTTCTGAGTCAGACTATATTTCATTATTTAAAGATACTGCAATTGTATTTGATCTAAAAAGGACCAAACCGTCACTTAGACAGGATTCTGCAATAACTTATTGGACTCTTTAATCAACTTTCAAGAATGTTAGACATACAGATGGTAGACCTCCAAGGTCAGTATTTGCAAATTAAGCAAGAAATAGATGAGGCCATTCAATCAATTCTTAATTCATCAAGATTCATAAAAGGCCCTCAGGTTCAACAGTTTGAAATGAATCTCTCTGCCTACCTCAGAGGTTCAAAAGTCGTAAGTTGTGCCAATGGAACAGATGCACTGCAAATAGCTATGATGGCCCTTGATATAAACCCAGGCGATGAGATTATAGTCCCGGCATTCACCTATGTTGCCACAGCAGAAGTGATCGCACTATTAGGGCTTACCCCAGTGATGGTCGACGTCGATTTGGCGACTTTTAATATAGACATTGAAAGCTTAGCAGGTGCTATAACGTCTAAAACTAAAGCAATCGTTCCTGTACACTTATATGGTCAATGTTCGAATATGGAAGCCATAATGAATATTGCCAATCAACACGATCTATATATTATTGAAGATAATGCTCAAGCTATCGGTGCTTCGCACGTATCATCAGATGGCCAAGTTCAAAAAACAGGGACATTAGGTCATATAGGTTGTACCTCTTTTTTCCCATCAAAAAACTTAGGATGCTATGGGGATGGCGGCGCACTTTACACCTCTGACACTCAATTAGCTAATAAAATACAGATGATTTCAAATCATGGACAGAAAATCAAATATCATCATGACATTGTAGGTATTAACTCAAGATTGGATGCTATTCAGGCGGCCGTATTAAACGTCAAATTAAAGTATCTTGATGCATACTCAAAATCTCGTCAAGAAGCAGCTGCATATTATGATCAGTCATTAATGGACGTGAACGAAATCACTATCCCTGAACGAGCCAATTATAGCACTCATGTGTATCACCAATATACTTTGCGAATTAAAAACAATCTGAGAAATGACTTAAAAAAGCATCTCACTTCACATGGGATACCTAGTATGATATATTATCCCTTACCTCTGTATAGGCAGAAAGCATATGAAATGTATGCACCTGAGACTCCTCTTAAGAATACAGAACAACTATGTCAAGAAGTACTCTCACTACCTATACATACTGAAATGAGTGAAGAAAAACTTAAATATATATGTAAGCACATTCACACTTTTTTCAGTAAAATGAACTAACAAATGAGCTCAGTAAAATATTTTGCTCACCCTACAGCCATAATCGATTCGGGGAGTTCAATAGGTCCCGGAACTAAGATTTGGCATTTTTCTCATATTATGCCCCAAAGCATTATAGGAGCCAACTGCAATTTAGGTCAGAATGTAGTGGTTATGCCTAAAGTTATTTTGGGCAATAATGTTAAGGTGCAAAATAATGTTTCAATCTATGAAGGTGTCACATGCGAAGATGACGTATTTCTCGGTCCTTCAATGGTATTTACTAACGTCATTAACCCAAGAAGCTCGCTAAATCGAAAGAATCAGTACTTGAAAACTGAGGTCAAAAGGGGAGCTACAATAGGCGCAAATGCCACTATAGTTTGTGGTAATTCCATCGGCATGTACGCATTCATAGGTGCCGGTACCGTTATCACCAAAGAAGTTAAACCCTATGAGTTATGGGTAGGAAATCCTGGTAAAAGAATTGGCTGGATGAGCGAATATGGTCATCGACTCGAATTTAATACTGATAAGGAAGCAAAATGTCCAGAGAGCGGTCAACTATACAGAATAACTCAAGATAAAACAGTTATCAAATGTTTTATCTAACATTTGAATTCAAATAAAGAATACTAAACCAAATATTTCATAGGCCACTCAATACTCCCTGGTCATTTTTTACATCTTGAATAACAAAATAGCCTTTTCATAATTCTGATACAGTAACTCTACAATCGAAAGTTGCAATGACTTCCATGGTTATCTCATTTCACCATGTGTGCTATCATTATTCAATAGAGATCTACTTAATTCTAATGAAATCATTTTAGCACCTTTTGCTGACACATGATCTCCATCAGGTATAAAACAATTATTATCGCTTAACGAGCCTGATAAGTCTATGTTTTCTAATTGCATTGAACCAATAATTTCATTCAATGAAATCTTATAGACATCAGGAATATTACTTTCATAGTAAGCATGTAAAGGAGTTGAAATTGTAAATAATTCGACATCATTTAATTTACACAGATCATTAATCTTATCGAGATAACTAATATTGATCTGAGAGAATTTATCTGAGACTAAGTTCGTATCAAACTGTAATTTCAATCTCTTATCCATTGAAGATATGACAGCCTCAGAATTCGTGAATTCATTTACATAAGAACTCAATAATGGGTTATTATCTTCAAAGTCAAGAAATTTAAATCCATATCGAAAAAGACCTTTTGTAAAAG
>CAYZUW010000355.1:2248-4420 GCA_964481325.1 uncultured Saprospiraceae bacterium | reverse complement strand
CTGTCGCTGTCCATGTTCTGATTATCGTAAAGGCATCTGCACATCCTGCATTATTCTCTTGTGTCTCTTCGAAACTTACATCCACATCAGTATCACAGTTATCTGTTACTGATACTGCGCCTGCTCCTGTTGAAGTTGGCACATCATCACATTCTACTGTAAGGTCCGCTGGCACATCACTCAATACTGGTGCTGTGTTATCGCCTACTTCGATTCGCTGTACCGCTACATCTATGTTTCCACAGTTATCTGTCGCTGTCCATGTTCTGATTATCGTAAAGGCATCTGCACATCCTGCATTATTCTCTTGTGTCTCTTCGAAACTTACATCCACATCAGTATCACAGTTATCTGTAACTGATACTGCATCTGCTCCACTTGAAGTTGGCACCTCATCACATTCTACTGTGATATCTGCTGGCACATCACTCAATACTGGTGCCGTGTTATCACCTACTTCAATTCTTTGCTCAGCTGTATCCACGTTTCCACAATTATCTGTTGCTGTCCATGTTCTGATGATAGTGAAAGCATTTTCACAATCTGCGCTATTCTCTTGAGTTTCCTCGAAAGTCACATCTACGTCAGTATCACAGTTATCTGTTACTGATACTGCATCTGCTCCACTTGAAGTCGGCACATCATCACATTCTACTGTAATATTAACAGGCACATCACTTAAAACTGGTGCCGTATTATCACCTACTTCAACTCTCTGTACAGCTGTATTCATGTTTCCACAATTATCTGTTGCTGTCCATGTTCTGATGATAGTGAAAGCATTTTCACACACTCCTGAATTTACTTCTTCAATTTCTACAGTAATTTCTACATCATCGTCACAATTATCAGATGCCAAAACTCCTCCTATACCTTCCAATTCAGGTATTTCATCACACTCTACTGTTATATCAGCAGGAACGCCTACAAATTCAGGAGCTGTATTATCTCCAACATTTATAGTTTGCTCAGTAACTGCCTGATTACCACAATCATCAGTTGCTATCCATCTTCTAATTAAAGTATAGTTATCAACACAAACTTCACTATCAATTCTTTCTTCTTCTATTGTTAAAGTAGGATTATCATCACAATTATCCGTAACAGAAACTGCATCAGTTCCAGGATTGGTAGGTACTTCATCACACTCTACTGTAATGTCAGCAGGAGTATTTGCAATTTCTGGTGCTGTATTATCGCCTACTTCAATTCTTTGTTCTTCAACTGTAGCGTTTCCACAATTATCTGTTGCAGTCCATGTTCTAACAATTGTGAAACTATTTTCGCACTCTTGACTTGGCTCTTGAGTTTCTTCAAAAGTAAGTGATGGTGCATCGTCACAATTATCCAATACTCCTATTTCATCATTTGATGGTACATCAGGAATCTGATCACACTCTACAGTTACATCTTCAGGAACTCCAGAAATAGTTGGAGCAGTTTCGTCACCAACAGTAATTATTTGAGTTGCTACAGTGCTATTTCCACAATTATCTGTTGCAGTCCAAGTACGCTCAATTACAAAAGCGTTTGCACATGAACCATCAAGAATCAGCTCATCAAGTGAAACAGTTACTTGAGTATCGCAACTATCCTCGCCAAATACGTCATTAGAAGCCTCTGGAACCTCATCACATTCAACCTCAAGGTCATCTGGAACTCCAACTAATACAGGAGGTGTAGTATCCTCAACAATTATAAGTGCTGTACACTCTGAGAAATTACCACAATTATCAGTAGCAGTAAATGTTACCAATTGTTGATAAGGATTCAAATCTCCTTGACAAGGTGAACCAAGAGAACCATTATAGTTGTTTGTAACTACAATATCACCATCACACTGGTCAAAAGCATTTGCTTGTCCAAGCCAAGCGGTAATAACAGCTTCATCAACAGATCCACATTCCAATACTAAATCTTCAGATGGACATGCAATTTCAGGCGCTGTCTCATCACTAACTGTTATTGTCTGTGATACACTGCTCTCATTGCCACACTCATCTACAAATGTCCATGTTCTTATCATCACAAATGAATTATCACATGAGCCCGGTGTAATATCTGCTACTGGACTCACTGTAATCTCTCCATCGCAATTATCAATTGCAGTTAAATCAATTGGTGCTGGAACTTCAGCTTCACATTCTACTAGTACATCCGCTGGCGCTTCTG
>CAYZUW010000355.1:0-2148 GCA_964481325.1 uncultured Saprospiraceae bacterium | reverse complement strand
TTACCGTTACAAATGAGTTTGGACAGTCACCTGGTGTAGTATCTTCTACTGCACTTACCGTGATGTCACCATCACAATTGTCTAATGCTGTCAAGTCTATTGGTGCTGGAACTTCAGCTTCACATTCTACTAGTACATCCGCTGGCGCTTCTGGTGCCGCTGGTGCTGTAGTATCTTCTACTGTTATTGTCTGTGATACGCTGCTCTCATTACCACACTCATCTACAAACGTCCATGTTCTTACCGTTACAAATGAGTTTGGACAGTCACCTGGTGTAGTATCTTCTACTGCACTCACTGTGATCTCGCCATCACAATTGTCTAATGCTGTCAAGTCTACTGATGCTGGTATCTCTGCTTCACATTCTACTAATACATCCGCTGGCGCTTCTGGTGCCACTGGTGCTGTATCATCACTTATTGTGATTGTTGCAACTATTTCAGATTCATTTCCACAGTCATCAGTTGCTGTGAAAGTAACTTCTGTAACAAGTGCGTCGTTATTTGCGCAAGGACTCAATGCTAATAAATCAGCAATATCTCCTAAGTCATTTTCGATAGTAACATCTTGATCACAAGCGTCACTTGCAGTAACACTATCCAACCAATCTGTTATAAGTTGAACGTTAGCAATATCTCCACATTCAAGATTAAGGTCTCCATCAACTGGCCCAGCCAGTACTGGAGCTACTTCATCCACAATAGTGAAAGTTCCTTCCGTTTCTGTAGTGTTACCACAAACATCTGTTATGATAAAGTTATACGTAACACTTGAAGTATTTCCACAATCGTCAATCTCCTCTACAAACTCATTAGTAATTGTTACATCAGAGCAATTGTCTTCAGCGACTAAACCACCATTTGAGTCTAACCATGCTTGTAGCAAGTCTGTATTACCAAGACCGTCACAATCAACTATTTCATTTATTGGCTCAGTAACAATTACTGGAGCTTCTGTATCTTGAACTGTAATTACTTGAGTAGCACTACTTGAGTTATCACACTCATCTGTAGCTACCCATGTTCTTGTAATAGTATAGGTAAACTCAGAGCAATCATCTCCTTCACCTTGCGTAGTTTCCTCTGTAAAGACTATTTCAAACTCATCATCTGAAGGATCAGTAGCAGTAACATCAGCAACAGCTGGAATCTCATCACTACATTCTATAGTCTGATCCTCTGGTACACCTGCCAATACTGGAGGCATATCATCACAGATTTCAATTACTTCAATATCTTGATCATCTTCGTCACCTCCTCCGTTGTCAATTTCATTATCAACTAGTGTATCATTATCTACATCCTGATCCGGTGTTGAATCGATATCATCTGGAGCATCTCCATTATCATCTTGAGCTTCAAAGATTTCTGCAAAGTTTTCAGCAGTTCCACTAAGGACTCCATCATTTACAGTAAACACTACATCTACAGAAGTCTCTGCTCCTGCTGCAATAGGTCCAGCGATAACATTTGTAATGTTAGCACCGTTCGTTGTCCAACCATTATTATCATTTGCGCTTAGTGTTAAGCTTTCAGGAACATAATCAATAACTGAAACATTGGTTGCTGCAACAGATCCCTGATTAACAATAGTAATAGTAAATGTTACGTCATCTCCAGGTCTAACAACCTCCGTTTGATTTGTAGTTTTAATTAACGCAAGGTCAAAGATTTCTACAAATACATTCTCTGGATCATTATCATCTTCATCACCATTCTCATTGTCTATTGTATTATCTGTATCAGAATCAACAATACCTCCAGCGTCATTCGTAAAGTCATCATCTGGAGTAGAATCGATATCCTCAGGACTATTTCCTTGATCATCTTCAGCCGAAAGAATTTCTGATTTAATCACTAACTCCCCAGGTTCAGTTATATCCTCGCCTACTAAGAAGTCTAAAATCAGCATTTCCATGCCACCTGGTGCTATTGGTCCATCTAATGTAATAGTACCCATATTCGCTATACCATCTACTGATGTTAATCCATCAGGTATCATCAATGTTACATCAATGTTTTCAGCTGCTACAGTTCCTTGGTTGAATACAACAACTTTAAATGCTACCGTTTCTCCTGGGAATACTCTATCGTCTTCTCCTGGTGCCAATTCTATTATTGATGCTAAATCGAAAATCTCTACTTCTA
>CAYZUW010000354.1:0-4438 GCA_964481325.1 uncultured Saprospiraceae bacterium | reverse complement strand
GCTTTAGGTACGGCAGAACTACCGCTATACGAAATGGTCAATGCCTATGCTACCTTAGCCAATCACGGAGTGCGGCCAACTCTAAAATACCTATTGCGCATCGAAGATAAAAATGGAAAAATACTCTATCCCATACAAGAAGAAGAAGAAGAAGCAGAACCTAAGCAAGCCATAGATAGTCTCACCAACCAAATGGTCGTACACATGATGGAAAGTGTGATCGACAATGGTACAGGGCGACGTCTAAGAAATACTTACGGATTGACAGGTGCGATGGCAGGAAAGACGGGTACCACTCAGAATCATTCTGATGGTTGGTTTATCGGATACACACCAGATATTGTAGCAGGAGTCTGGGTAGGAGGCGCTTCTCCAAAAGTAAGATTCCGCTCGCTCAACCTAGGCGCTGGAGGCAATATGGCACTACCTATCTGGGGTCAATTTATGCAAAAAGCCGTGAAAGATAAATCTTTTACACACTGGCAAAACAGTACCTTTCCCATCCTACCAGATAGTATTGCCGCTTCAATGACTTGTGAGCACTACCAAGAAGATATGCCCAGTTTCGTAGACCTAGAAGAAGAAACAGATGCCAATAAATCAGACCTAGAAAAGCGACTGGACGCCTTCATGGAAGACCTATTTGAGAATAGAAAGACTAGAGAAAATACTAGCCCACAAAATAGAAATCCTCAAAAAACTAAACAAAGCAGAAGCCGAAATGCGCGCTCCGAAGAAATTCGAAAAAAGAACGAAAAGTTGAAGAAACAACGGGAAAAGAAGAAAAAGCGTAAGAATTTTTTCAAAAAGATATTCGGGAACTAAATATTAGTGTTATGCTTAAAACTCCATCTAAAACCTTCCCGAATTGAATGACATTTATCTCAACTAATTATTCTAAATTTAGCAAAACTCGACATGTAAACACTTTGTTATACTTTAACTGCCTTTGTTTAGCAAATTGATTCTTCAAGTTTCGACTTGAAAACCACCCTAACGTACTGATTATCATATATTAAAGCGATGATAAATGTCACATATCTATCATGTCACTATAATAACTATTCGGATACACCTTTTTATGCATTAATGATGCTATTTTTATAGCCTAACATCCAAAGAGATATGCAATTCAAAACAACCCACTTTTTCCTATTATTTATGATAGGCACCTTTACCCAGCTTACGGCTCAAGATGATTCGACTCCAAATTTCTGGCAAACGAGCTCTGACGCTCTATTTCGCACGAATGTTTACGAACGTGAAATCGTCCCTGAAAAGTACGAAACCTATCATTTTGACCCACAAGCAGCACAAGAATATTTAGCAGAAGGCTTGAGCGCGTACCGTGCAGGAGATAGAAATAATTTTGTCCCTTTTCATCTGCCGACTCCAAATGGAAAAACTGAACTATACTATGTCAGAAAAGACAATTTAGTCCCTGCAGAATTGAATGCTAAGTTTCCTGAGATTTCCGTCTACGCGGGATATGCAGTCTCAGATCCAAACAAGACCATCAGAATGGATTTTACAGACAAGGGATTCAGAGCGGTATGTTATGCCCCAGATCATGGGACCTTTTTTATAGACCCCATCGCAAAAGGAGTCAAGAACACGGTGATGAGCTATTACAAAAAAGACTATAAACAGAAGCAAGACTTTGAGTGTTTGGTCGAAGACGCTATATCAAAAGAGGAACTTGAAGAGCTCCATCTTCATGCCCCTCAAAGAGCAGTGGGCGATTGCGAGTTGCACACTTTCGAATTGGCACTCGCTTGTACAGGAGAGTACGCCGCATTTCATGGAGGTACAGTCAATTCTGTTATGGCAGAATTTGTAACTTCTATCAATAGAATAAACGGTCTTTTTGAAACAGAGCTCGGAGTAGTATTTGAATTTGTTCCAAACAATGATCAATTGATATTTTTAAATGCTACCACAGATCCGTATACCAACAATAATGGTGGCGCCATGCTGGGAGAGAATCAACAAACTTGTGATCAAATCATTGGAAGTAATAACTATGATATTGGACACGTCTATAGTACAGGTGGCGGTGGTATCGCTAGACTCTTCGCACCATGTAGCAACACTGGAAAGGCACAAGGGGTAACGGGTTTACCCAATCCAGTGGGAGATCCATTTTACGTTGATTTTGTTGCCCATGAAATAGGCCATCAGTTTGGTGGAACACACTCTTATAATAATTCATGCCAAGGGCAGAGATCGAATAGTGCGGCTTTTGAGCCAGGTAGTGGTTCGACCATCATGGCCTATGCAGGGATATGTGTTCCGAATGTGCAATTTCAAAGTGATGCCTATTTTCACACAGGTAGCCTAATACAAATTGCCAACTTTTTATCTAACGTAAACTGCCAAGATAAAGTGGCGAATGGAACTGATCGCCCTGTGATTGCTCCACTTCAAGACTATACGATTCCCATGCTCACACCATTCGAGTTAGCAGCAGAGGCTACCGTGACAGATGGCAGTGTATTGACCTATTGTTGGGAGCAGACGGATATAGAGATTGCCCCCATGCCTCCAGAAGCAAATGCAACGGAAGGTCCTAGCTTTAGATCTCTTTTCCCTACGGTGAGTCCTTCTAGATACTTTCCTGCCCTACCTTTTCTAACTGCGAACGTAGACAATATATGGGAAGTCCTACCTGGCAACGCAAGAGATTTGAATTTTAGAGTGACAGTTAGATCAGCCTCACCTGGTCAAGCAGGTTGTAAAGAAGACGCCGACCTAGAACTTACTGTCTCGAATACCGCTGGTCCCTTTCTAGTGACCAGCCCTAATAATAACGCTACCTGGACGGTAGGAGAAACTCAAACTGTAACTTGGCAAGTAGCCAATACCAATACTGCTCCTGTAAACTGTAGCATGGTAAATATTCTTTTATCTTTTGATGGAGGATTTACCTATCCATTGACTTTAGTAGAAAATACACCTAACGATGGATCTGTAGATATCCAAGTTCCCAACACGATTGGAACTGAAAACAGAATTAGAGTTCAATCAGTAGGAAATGTATTTTTTGATATTTCAAATACTAATTTCTCCATAATAGAACCTGTGGTTCCTACTTTCTCTTTGTCGGCAAGTCCTGCAGAACAATCTGTATGTGGTAGCAACGCTGGAGTGGTTTCATACGAAATCAATTCTACTGGTTTGAGTGGCTTTAGTGAGCCTGTAGAATTAAGTACCAGTGGACTTCCAAATGGTGTGCAAGCTTCATTTTCCAATAACAATACGGTACCAAATACGAGTACTACTTTAGATTTAGAAGGAGTAGAAAATTTATCTTCTGGAAACTATTCCTTTACCGTCGAAGGTCAAGGAGGTGGTCAAAATTTCACCTTAGGTCTTGAGCTCAATGTGGTGGGCAACAATCCTGCTGCCGCACAGTTAATATCTCCCGCCAACATATCGAACAATATAAGCACAAGCGAAGAATTATCTTGGCAAGCTGTAGACCTTACGGAAACCTACAGTTTAGAAATTAGCGACGATATTAATTTTAATAATATTGTATACGCTGTTACAGTAGATACACCTGAAACTATTCCGGAAGGTCTTCTTGAAGGTACTGTATACTACTGGCGAGTACGTGGTACTAATATATGTGGAGAAGGACAGTTCAGTGATACCTTCCGTTTCAGAACGGGTGTAGAAGCTTGTACCACTTATCTGAACGATATTCCAGTGGCTATCTCTGCAACAGGAACACCGATGATTACTTCTTCTATTGCTGTATTCAACCCTGCTGCTATTGAAAGCATGACGGTATCTACGGCTATCCAGCATACTTACGTTTCAGATTTAGATGTAGATTTGGTATCGCCTTCTGGAGATAGAGTGACTCTATTTGATAGACCAGGTATTCCAGCTACTAATTTTGGTTGTAGCGGCAATAATATACTAGCCGCATTTGATGATGAAGCAACTCTAACTGCAGAAGATTTTGAATCCACTTGCGACTTTGGAGTTCCTTTTGCTATTGAAGGAACTTACCAACCTATTGACCCGCTCGCTACTTTTACAGGGGACAATCCAGAGGGTAACTGGACTTTAGAATTGATGGATAATTTTGCGGAAGATGGTGGCGAGCTCATTGCATGGCAAATAGAAATATGCAATACGGCTGATCCAATTGCCCCGCCTACTACAGCCAACAATTCACCCTTGACGGTAGAAGAATCTAGTACAGAAAGTATCAGCAACCAAGAATTATTATTCACAGGAATTGGAGCACCAACCGATCTTGTTTTCACTTTGATTAGCCTTCCGAGTTCCGGGACACTTTCCATAAATGGACAAGCAGCACAGGTTGGAAGTAATTTCACTCAAGAAGATATTAATAATAATCAATTGACCTATACGCATAATGGCGACGATGCCACTAGTGATTCTTTTGTATTTGACACAGAAG
>CAYZUW010000353.1:0-4439 GCA_964481325.1 uncultured Saprospiraceae bacterium | reverse complement strand
ATCCAAAGCTAAAGATTTTATCGTGAAATACCATTATTGTAGATGATCATCCGCGTAATGCCACAGGCATGAAGTTCGACAAACGGAGTGCGTAGAGAAGCGGTAGCAGCGACATCCGGTGGGCGGGGATGTAGAGACGCCGATTCATCGCGTCTCATGTGCTGGTGGCAAGGATACAGCGAATGACGCGGTCACGCCTTCAGGCCGTGATAGCTCAAAAACGTAAAGAGGCATTGCTATACGTCTCCCTATACTATACGTCTCAAAATTTGCTTTTTTTTCACCCTTAGTAAGAATTTTTTCATCTGCGGGGTTAAAATTGCTGCACCACAATTGGTCAGTGTCTAATGTCATAAACTTTGATTATTATGTGGCGTATTTAAAATCAAACCAATTTAGTGCTCTCCTCTTTAAGAAACATCCTTTCTCGATATGCTCAATTAAATAAGAGTACCAAGTATATGTTCGCTGCGCAGTTCACGCTGCAAGGTGTGCATGTGTCGATGTTTCTGTTGCTCAACTATTACATGGTCAAGCAAGGATTCAAAGATTATGAAACGGTAGAGATATGGGCATATCGATTTGCAGCGGTGATGGTATTGGCCTTTCCAATAGGGCTCTACATCAAAGGACGCTCCGTGAAGCCATTCTTCAGGGCTGCTGTTATATTGATGCCTTTTGCATCAGTATCTTTGATTTATGCTATTAGTGTGGGTTGGTATACACTAGTGTATGGAAGCGCCATCCTATGGGGAGTAGCTTATGCTTGCATGCAAACTTGTGTCCAGCCGTTTATTTTGTTGAACACAAAAAAGGAATTGCACTCGGAAGCATTCTCGCTATCCTTTTTGTCTTTTAGCTTCATGATATTTGTAGAAGGAATCATATACTTCATCCTGAGCAATCAATTCCCAAATATCGTCAATGAACATAACTACCTTATGGCCATCGGAGCATTTTCCGTAATCGCAATTTATTTTGTGTATAAGATTGATATTAGAGAAAATATCTCTGAAAAAATTCCATTGAATCGAATCATATATGATTACGATTGGTTACTCATTTTCAAAGCTATTATTCCTACTATCTTGATGGCTGTCGGGGCAGGATTTTCCATACCAGTGATTAACTTATTCTTTTTGAATATTCATGGAATAGAATCTACCAATTTTTCTTTGATGGGATCCATGACTTACTTGATGGTAGCTTGTGTGATGCTGTTTATCCCTTCCATCAGACGACGATTCGGCTACCAAGTAGCCGTGACATTATTCCAAACTGCTGCAGTTTTTTCGCTTTTCATTATGTCCATAACAGAGTATTTTGCGGATTGGGAATATGCAGTAGGTATTGCCATATTCTTTTATCTGATTAGACAACCCTTAATGAATTGTGCTAGTCCTATGGCCTCAGAAGTAGTTGTGTACTATGTAGGAAAGCGTAATCAAGAAATCATAGCAGCGCTGAATGCTTCTATTTGGAATGGTTCCTGGCTTTTTTCCACCGCCATTTTCGCTCTATTGCGAAGAATGGAATTTCGCTATGTTTCCATCTTTTTGATCACGGTAGTCCTGTATACCATCAGCATTATCTGGTATTGGTGGTTGATAAGAGAATATGAGCGAAAACAGAAATTGAAAAATCATGAAATGGTACAATAACAATGAATCGCGCAGTGCCGCAGGCATGAAGCACGACAAGCGGAGCGCGTAGAGATAAGCGGTAGTAGCGATATAGGATATGCGCGTTGGCGTAGAGACAAGGCACGCCTGTCTCTATCCTGCGTAGGCCCCATATCCTATACTAGCGGATGACGCGGTCACGCCCCGTTTTTTGACGGGGCCGTGATAGCCCCAGAGCAATCTAATATATATCATATTGGTTCCCTCCCTACCGCGTGAGTGTAATACCTAAGGCCTAAACCTAACCGCTATGAGCCTAGCGCGAGAGCCTAAAAATCACACTCCGATCCATGTTCCGTCAACCAATCTTCGTACACTTTATAGTCAGGCATAGCCTCAGCGACCTTGGCCCAGAAGCGGTGGGAATGATTGTGCTCAAAAAAGTGAGCCAGTTCGTGTATGATAACGTAGTCGATGACTCCATCCGGTGCAAAGAATAAACGCGTGGACAAATTGATATTGCCACTGGTTGAGCAGCTGCCCCAGTTAGAAGTGTTGTACTTGAGGGAAACGCTTTTGATATTGGCGAGGTGATAAAACTGAGCATTGAGTTCGCGGACTCGGCGCACAATATGTGGATAAAAATCCTTGGCAATGACTCTGCTCAAAAGTGTTTTGATAGACTTGTTGCGTGAAGCGGGTTCTAGACCTTCAGGAAGCTCTATATATATAATGTCTCCTACAATCTGACCACGGAGACTTTTGCGATTACCCTTTTCGGAAATGTGCAATTGGTAATGGCGTTCCCCGACGACGTATTCTTCGCCATGTGTGTAGGATTTTATCTGGTACTTATGGAGTAGAGAAGGGTCTTTCCGAATTTGCTTCTCAATACTCTCGTTGAACCATTGCCACATCTCCTCCTCTTTGCCAGGTTCATGTGTGAGCTCCAAGGGAACTCGGTAAAGAATGGCTTTCTTACCAAAAGAAATACGCATAGAACGGCGACCCAACTCTCGGTAGTATTTCACAGGGAGTGCAACCCCGTTTACTACGTGCGTGAGCGTGGATACTTTTTTGCTGATTACGCGTTTGGTACGGGCCACTTTGTGCTATGCATTTTGCGTTTCAAAATCTTTCATCGCATCGACTAGTACTTGAATGGAATCTTTCTCCATAGCATTATAAATAGAAGCTCTAAAACCACCTACAGAACGGTGTCCTTTAAGGCCTGAACAGTTGTGCTCGGTACACATCTTCAAGAAGGCATCATTGTGCTTCTCGTCGTGCATCACGAAGGTAACGTTCATGTGGGACCTATCTTCCAGCTCAGCGGTACCTTTGAATAAGCTGTTTCTGTCTATCTCGTTGTATAGTAGGTTTGCTTTTTCTGCATTTCTTTTTTGCATAGCAGATACACCGCCCATCTTCTTGACCCACTCTAGCGTAAGCATACTTACGTATATAGGTAGGACAGGTGGGGTATTGAATGCAGACTCTTTTTTGATGTGGGTCTGGTAATCCAGCATGGTTGGAATCTCGCGCTCTACTTTTCCAAGGATGTCGCTTTTTACGATAACCATGGTCGTACCTGCAGGGCCCATGTTTTTTTGCGCACCAGCATAAATCAATGCGTACTTGCTCACGTCGATAGGTCTACTGAATATATCTGAGGACATATCACATATATAGGGTACTTGGGTGTCTGGCCAAGAGTGCATTTGTGTTCCACAGATAGTGTTGTTAGAAGTAAGGTGCAGATAATTGATGTCCGCAGGGATATCATATCCTTTAGGTATATATGAGTAGTTTTTATCTTTGGACGCAGCCAATATCTCACAAGGGCCAAAGTGTACTATTTCTTTATATGCTTTACTAGACCAAGTACCCGTATCGACAAGACCATATTTGGTGTTCTTGTCTAACAAGTTGATTGCGGTCATAAAAAACTGTGTGCTAGCTCCACCTGTAAGGAAGAGTACTTCGTATCCGTCTGGAATGTTGAGTAGTTCTTTTGTTAGGCTTACGGCATTCTTCATGATAGCTACGATCTCAGGCCCTCGGTGGGACATTTCCATAAGGGATAAGCCACTGCCATTGAAGTTGGCAACAGATTGAGCAGTTTGTTCGATAACCTCTGCTGGTAAAATGGCTGGTCCTGCGCTAAAATTGTGGATTTTCATAGTCTATAAATTGAGTAAGATATTTCGTGTTCTTAAAATGTCAAAAGTAATCCTTTTTGTATCGGAATTCTATCCAATAACAAGCAAAAATTCTGTAACTTTTATTTGAATTATTAGTTGCACAAAATAACATTTTGTGCTATCTTTGCACTCGCTTAGAAAATAAGACGACATATATCATGTGGCAATGGTCACATATTTTATATAAAAAGTTCATTGACAATAAGGAGAGATAGAGAAAGAAAGATAACAGAATTAATTTTGAGTTTGAATACGGGAAGAGGGAGAGCGAGTAAAATGATTTTTATGTCTTGGCTGGCTTTTGGGTTAGTTGAGGAAACATAATAAAGAAATTAACATGAAGAGTTTGATCCTGGCTCAGGATGAACGCTAGCGGAAGGCTTAATACATGCAAGTCGAGGGGTAACATGAGAGCTTGCTCTTGATGACGACCGGCGCACGGGTGAGTAACGCGTACACGATCTACCTTTAGGTAAGGGATAGCCCTGGGAAACTGGGAGTAATACCTTATGGTATTAGAGAATATAAATGTTTCTAATTAAAGCTCCGGCGCCTAAAGATGAGTGTGCGTCCCATTAGCTAGTTGGTAAGGTAACGGCTTACCAAGGCGACG
>CAYZUW010000352.1:0-4441 GCA_964481325.1 uncultured Saprospiraceae bacterium | reverse complement strand
ATGTAAAAGAATCATTCACATTAGTTTTTTCACAGTCTGAGCGGTGGAAGTGGTACAGTATGTGGCGTTGGCCGTAGAGAAAATTCATGAATTTTCTTCCAAAGAATTCATGAATTTTCTCTACAATGCGTAGGTCCCGTATCCTGTAGGAACGGACGACGCGACACCAGGCATGTGCGGGAAGATAGGAAGCGTAAGCCTATGCCGCAGTGATGGCCCAAAACAGAAGTGAAAAATAATAAACATTTCTTCTCAGAAAAGAGATCTAATAAGTTAAATGATTTCCATTGATCATTGAAGATTGCACATTGTACATTGATTTACATTGCACATTGATTGTTGTAAGAGCGAGTGCTGCATTCATAATTCATAACTCATCCTTCATAATTAATCTAAACGTTTTCCTATGATGCTTACAAATTCCATTTGTCAGAATGGCATCGCGATGTGCTTTGGTAGGATAGCCCTTATTGCTTTGCCATGCGTACTGCGGAAATTTTTTGTCCAGTTTGAGCATGTACTCATCCCGATAGGTTTTAGCTAAAATAGAAGCCGCAGCGATAGAAGCAAACTTACTATCCCCTTTGATAATGCAAACGTGTGGAATGCCGAGATAAGGAATGAATCGATTGCCATCAATCAATAGACACTCTGGGCGTATGCTTAATTTGTCGACCGCTTTATGCATTGCCTTAAACGAAGCGTTGAGAATATTTATCTTTTCTATTTCGCGAGGGCTGACAGAAGCCACTGCCCAGGCAAGAGCTTCATTTTCGATTCGAATTCTAAGTGCATCTCGAACCTCTTTTGTCAAAATTTTAGAGTCATCGAGATCTCTCAATTTATGCTTTGGAGGCAGGATGACTACTGCGGCAAAAACAGGTCCTGCTAAACAGCCACGCCCGGCTTCATCGCAACCCGCTTCTAGCACTCCTTTTTTGTAATATGAGGCCAAGGCCTTTTTCTTTGACATGGTCAAAAATAATATTCTTACTCAAAAAAAGAGTGGAGCAAGGAGATCTCTTTTATAAATTAAAAAAATAGCTAATGTATATTACTCACATAAAACACTGATTCATTTTATAATTTCTTTTGGAAAGTGAATTTTCGAAAATAATGAGTTATAATTTTCCTAATATATTGGAATTTGAAAGTGAATAATTTGCGTGTAGACTGCTTATTGAATATAACATTTACTATATATATAAATAACTATAATATAGTTACTTATACAAATTATTAGAAAATTGAATAGGAAAAATAAATATGTGAAATAGTGCTGAAAGAAGTATGTAACTAGGGAATAAATTCGTTAATTTGAGTCAATCCTATTCTTCACAATTTAAAATAGTCTTTGAGTTTATGTCTGTGAATGAGAATGAAAATAACTTTCTTACTCTTGTTAAAAATTTTGAAGCTGCCAATGAAGCTTCAAGACCGACTAAGCTAAATGAGTCAGACTATATAAAACTCTCAGAATACTATCGTGATAATAATCATTACGATCAGGCACATTACGTCTTGGATGAAGCGATTACCTATTATCCTTATTCTGCTCAAGCACATTTTAGGAAAGCACAATTGTTTTTTTCAAAACGAGAATTGGAAAAAGCATTAGAGGCTTTAGAATTATCTTCAGTATATGCTCCAAATGATTTGGAGATGATCTTATTGAAGGCTGACATTTTGAATGAAAAGGGAAAAAATAACGAGGCGCTTGCTTTGCTTGATACTGCACCAACTGCTAATGATTCAGATCTTTCTGATATACTTTTGTACAAGGCCATGATTTACGAAAAGCTAAACCACCTGGATGAAATGTTTGAATCCACAAAATTGGCTCTTGAGGCGGATCCGAATAATGAAGAAGCTTTGGAACATGTCTGGTGGTGTGTAGAGTTGACGGGGAGATATCAAGAGAGTGTTGATCTACATTTACAGTTATTAGAACGTCGCACTTATTCCTATTTGTCGTGGTACAATTTGGGCTATGCATATTATAATATGGACAATTATAGAGAAGCGGCAGAAGCGCTTGAATATGCAACTATAATCAACAAAGACTTTCAAGATGGATTTTTGATGGGCGGAGAAGCGTATATGCAGATTGAAGAATATGGCAAAGCATTAGACTTATATAGTGAGTTGTTGGTTAATTGCCATAATAAGAGTGACATCTATACTAAGATGGGTATTTGTCATTTTCATAATGGACAATCAGTCATGGCGTTTAACCATTTTAAAAAAGCTGTTAGATTGAATTCTAGAAATGCTATGGCGCATTTCCATATTGGAGAGTACTATTGTCAAAAAAATTATTTGCAAAAGGCTATTAATGCTTACTTGATGGCCATACAGATTGAAGATCGAAATGAGGTCTTCTATGCTGCGATAGCAGAGGCTTTTGAAAAGCAAGGAAATTTCGATAAGGCCCTACCATTTTATCAGCAGGCTGCAGATATAGCGGCGGACATACCAGATTATTGGATAATGCTCGCAGTGTTTTATATGAACCAAGAATTGTTTGACGATGCATTGCGGGTGATTGAAGAATCTAAATATTGCACATCAGGTATAGGGCTATCACTTTGTGAAATTGTATGCTTGTATTATATGAATGATCGCATTGGTGCAGAGCATCTCTTTAGAAAATTCTTATTGACAAATCATGCATACGCGGAAACGCTTTTTGATTTTGGTCCAGACTTGTATCATGATTTTAGTATCCGGAGTATCATCACCGCCTTTACCCCAAATTAAATCCCTCCTTTAAAAGAATCTAAGTTTGTACTAATACTCAAATGGTTAGTTCCTCCTGCTACATGGTAAAATCCGTGTCCATATTCAAGACCAAAACGCTTAAACTTTAGACCTAGACCGAAAGCAAATCCTGCTGCGGAGCGAATACCAGTGACGCTTAATTCTTTTTTCCTCAAATGGTTGTAGCCAATTCGAATTCGAAAATTTTCTCTTTTTCCAAATAAAAACTCTCCATTAACTACAAAGTGCCGAGCTAGGTTATCAAAGAAAAAGTCACTCGAATCATTACCTCCTTCGTCATTGAGGATAAGTAAAGAGGACTCTTCTGAGTTAGGATCATCGAAGAGTATATTCCATCGCTGCAGGTCACGATAGATGATAGACCATCGAAACGGAAGATGCTTGAGGCGCTTTGAAATCCCAAGTTGCAAATCAAAAGGTAAGAACTCAGACTCGTTATCGAAGGTGGTAAGCTGGCGACCAAGATTTTTTGCAACCAAAGCTATATTGAATTGGCTGCTTGTATCAGCGTATAGTAATCCAATATCCGAATTTACTCCGAACGAACTATATTCGGCTAGTTGTGAGCTTATAATCATGCCGTTGACACCAACAGTCAATTTTTCGTATAGCCTCTTAGAAGCGCCAATGACAATGGCTGTTTCGTTGGCCTGGAAGGTACCTTCTATTTCTCCAAAAATATTAGTCCTGTCAAATTCACCATAGTTGATAAATTTTGCGCTGGCTGATAAAGAGATGTCCCATTTCTTGAGATAATAACCATAGCTAAAGAATCCTGTGTTGATATCGGCTAAATAAAAATTGTAATTGAATGCTAGCGCATTATGTTGACTTGGATTTAAGGCTGCTGGATTATTATACCCAAGTGTGACATCACTATCATCTTGGATAGCGATAGCTATTCCACCCAGACCTGTAATCCTTGCTGAAGAACTTAGGTTTAAGAATTCATAAACATGCTCTCCTCCAACTTGCGCGAAATTTTGCGAAAGGATAGCAAAGACAAAAAAGAATGTTGAGAGTAATTGTTTTTTCATAATCATTTGTTAGGATTCTTCTTTCTTCCAAGTGGTTTTACAAATACCCAGATTGCAATCCATTTTCTTTATTAGTACACCATTTTCATCATAAATTTCGAGAGGGCCATGTTCCCGATTACCATCGATATTTTGTTCAGTTGTTTTATAGGTACCTTTCGCTTTTATATTTCCATTTTCATGGTATTCGATAAAAGGCCCATTTTCTTCATTTGCTTTAAAAGCAACTTTTTCTTTTAGCTGTTTATTCTTATAGAAGAAATTCCATTCTCCATTCATCATACCAGCTTCATAATTCCCTTGAGACTCCAATATACCTCCTTGGTAGTAACTCTTATATACGCCAACGTACTTCCCTTTTTCGTATGTTTCAATAATCAAGGTGTCCCCATTTTCGTAAAACAAGATGCGTTTACCATCTAATGTATTGTTTTTGAAATCTGATAGCTGTTCGATTTTTCCATTTTCGAAATAGGTATAATGCGCCCCTTCTATAAATCCAGTTTCTTTATCGATTTTAAAAGATTCTTTTAGGTTTCCATTTTCATCATGTTTTTCTACAAGTTCGAACTTACTAGAACAAGCAGTTATAAGAAACAAGGCTAAAAGGCAAACATTGAGGT
>CAYZUW010000351.1:0-4443 GCA_964481325.1 uncultured Saprospiraceae bacterium | reverse complement strand
AACCATCTTTGTGTACTTGAGAAATACCACAATAGTAGCTGCGTCCTTTCGTATAGGTTTCAGAATCAGGAATCATTCTTTTGGCTTCATTCTCCCATTTCAATAAATTTTCCCAAAAATCAGATTGATCTAAAGCGCTATTACTAAAGTAAGCATTTGACTCCCAGCTAAGAAATTCTTTTTGAGTATACCCTAAAATACGTTCGATATTTTTACTCACATAGATTGGTTTAAAATCAACCATACTATTAACAAATAGCATCTCATTGGATAACATATTCTGCTCCTCCAATTTTTTTAAATTTTCAATGCTTTGTTCAATTGTAGCATTGTTATCTAAAAATTTATGAACTTCTTTCCAATTTTTCTTAAAGTTTAAATATTTAGGGGAGATAGGTTTTTCTGATATTGTATCAGGCATATTTTTGTGTTTTTAGAAAGGGTAAATTAGGCTACTATGCTAAGACGCATAATTTAATGTATCCGTCACAATAAAAGTAATCATTATCATTCTTCTTCAAAATACCCACTGTGGGTATTTGATTAGCCTCTAAATTACGTTAATTTTGGATTTGCTAAAGACTTTACTAGCGTTCACCCATTATCCTTGTATAACTCCAAATCACATTTTTATACATGGTTTGCTGTATAGAAAGTCTAAATTTAAAAACCCAATTACGATCGTTTGTGAATTGGGTCTTTTTTTTAAAGTAGGCATCCGTTGAGTGCTAAGTTAAAGATACAATTTTGGGAATCAAATCAAAACTATATGATATCGATGTTATCGTAGGTCTATCTCTTCTTCATGTCCAACATACAAAATAAAATGAAAAGGTAGAAAGTCTTGTGATATTTACATGTAGCTGTTAGCAGCTAATACCCTCTAGCTATTAATACCCATTGCATAAAACCTAACTCCCAAGGCCTTTTTTCTAATTAAGTCCTTCTTATTAGTTATCTTTGACGCCCTCACAAGCCATCTTTAACTGAGGGTAAAAATCTTAATATGACAAACGAAAAGACTATTATTAAATATACGTTTACAGACGAGGCGCCTATGCTAGCAACGCATTCGTTTTTGCCTATTGTCAAACGTTTTACGCAATCTTCTAATATAGAAATAGATATCGAAGACATCTCTCTTGCTGGAAGAATTATCGCGAATTTCTCTGATTATTTAACAAATGAGCAAAAACAAGACGATTCCTTAGGCAATCTAGGGAAATTGGCGAAAAATCCAGAAGCGAATATCATAAAATTGCCCAATATCAGCGCTTCTATACCTCAGCTTACGGCTGCCATAAAAGAATTGCAGGATCATGGATACGCCATTCCTGATTTTCCGGAAGAACCACAAACGGATGATGAAAAAGCAATACGCAAACTATATTCTAAAGTATTAGGGAGTGCCGTGAACCCTGTTTTAAGGGAAGGTAATTCAGATCGTCGTGCCCCTAAGCCTGTAAAGCAGTATGCAAAGAATAACCCTCATAGCATGGGTGCCTGGACTACCGACTCAGCGTCTCATGTAGCGACTATGAAAAGTGGTGATTTTCGCCATAATGAAAAATCAACAACAATTACCCAAGCTGGTAAGGTCCGGATTGAACATACAGATACTTCTGGTAGTGTAACAGTTCTTAAGGCGGAAACGAAAGTTTTAAAGGATGAGATTATTGATGCCTCTGTTATGAACAAAAAAGCATTGATTGCTTTTTTAGAAGAACAGGTAAAAGATGCGAAGGATAAAAATCTGTTGTTTTCATTGCATATGAAAGCAACTATGATGAAGGTCTCAGACCCTAAGATCTTTGGACATGCAGTCCGTGTATTTTTTGCTCCCGTATTTGAGAAATATCAAACTATATTTGATGAAATAGGTGTGGATGTAAATAATGGATTTGGAGATTTATTGTCTAAGATTCAAAAATTACCGGACGCAGAGCGCACGGAAATAGAAAGTGCAATTAATGCTTGTTATGCGGATCGTCCTAGTGTAGCAATGGTAAATTCTGATAAAGGAATTACGAACCTGCACGTACCTAGTGATGTGATTATAGATGCTTCTATGCCGGCTATGATCCGTACTTCTGGTAGAATGTGGAATGCAGAGGGAAAATTACAAGACACAAAAGCGGTCATTCCTGATAGTAGTTATGCAGGTATATACCAAGAGACTTTTGACTTCTGTAAAAAGCACGGTGCTTTCGATCCAACTACCATGGGAACCGTTCCCAATGTTGGGCTTATGGCTCAAAAAGCGGAGGAATACGGATCGCACGATAAAACATTTGAAATAGAAAAGGATGGCGTCGTTAAGGTCATCGACCAACAAGGAAATACGCTCTTAAAACACCCTGTCTCATCTGGAGATATCTGGAGAATGTGTCAAGTAAAAGATGCCCCTATTCAAGACTGGGTAAAATTAGCGGTCAATAGAGCAAGAGCTACACAAACTCCAGCTATTTTCTGGTTGGATAAAAACAGAGCTCATGACGCTCAGCTAATACAAAAAGTGAATGTATACCTCAAAGACCATGATACCAATGGACTTGATATTCAAATCATGTCTCCTGTAGAAGCAACGCGATATACATTAGAGCGAATAAGAAAAGGAGAAGACACCATCTCTGTGACTGGAAATGTTTTAAGAGATTATAATACAGATCTATTTCCAATTTTGGAATTAGGCACGAGTGCAAAAATGCTTTCAATCGTTCCTCTTATGAATGGTGGTGGTTTGTTTGAAACGGGTGCAGGTGGATCTGCTCCAAAGCACATCAAGCAATTCTTAGAAGAAGGACACTTACGTTGGGATTCTCTAGGAGAATTTTTAGCGCTGGCTGTCTCCTTAGAGCATACCTCTGAAGCTGCCAACAACAAACGCGCAGCTGTATTGGCAGACACGCTAAATGAGGCGACCATAAAATTCTTAGCCAATAAAAAGTCTCCATCTCGTAAAGTAAATGAGTTGGATAATCGAGGTAGTCATTTTTACCTGGCTATGTATTGGGCGCAAGAATTGGCTAGTCAAAGCGATAATCAAGATCTAAAAAGCGAATTTGCTCCATTGGCAGAAGCTATGGAAAAGCAAGAAAGCGTCATTATAGAAGAATTAAATAATGCACAAGGATCTCCTATGGACATAGGAGGATATTACCACATAGATTCTGCGAAAACAACAGCTGCTATGAGACCTAGCGCAACATTTAATGCTATTATTGACGCATAGAATACTGTCATTAAGGGAAAGGGGATTACTAAGTGTTTTACTCGGACACTTAGTAATCAAGTCCCAAACTACTTTCCGTTGAGTATAGGGTTTTCGTAACAGCACAGAAACCTATATGTTTCTGAGGCGTTATGTAGAGAAGTACTGAAATCTATAAAATACCTTGAACCTCTTAATAAATACCAATGAGTGAATTTTACCTTAAAGGACAAAAGGCCTTACAGAAGATAACAGGAGAAGAGGAAATAGCCAAAGGCAGGGCTCCGATGCTCCAAGCCACGCTTCATCAAAGGGCTGTGACTTTTATAGAGAATCAAATCTTTGTTTTTTTGGGTAGTGAAGATACAGAAGGCAACATCTGGATATCTCTTTTGGTAGGAAAGAGAGGATTTGTAAAGGTACCTTCATTGGAAGAAGTACGACTAGATTTAAGCCAAGTCGTATCCAACAAGGAGGATATTTACTTTACCAATATCATAACCAAACCCACCACAGGAATACTTTTTCATGAGGCAGCTAGAAGATTGCGCTATCGCGCATGGGGTAAAGCCAGTCTAATAGATGACCAGCTGAGTCTCAAGATTCGAATGGGATACAAGAGTTGTCCTAAACACATCCAAAAAGTAGCCATAGAGTTGCCAGAAACGATAGAACCTCTACATCCTACCTATACCAAAGGTAGCAGTTTAGGGGCATCTGAATTGGCATGGATCAGCAATGCTCATACTTTTTTTGTGAGTACACAAACCGAAAGAGGCGACGTAGAAACTTCCACTAGAGGAGGCGATCCGGGATTCATAGAAATTCTAGAAAATGGACAACTCCGAATCCCGGACTACTGGGGAAATAGTATCTACAGCACCTTAGGTAACATGTATATAAATCCTAAAGCAGCTTTGCTTTTCTTAGATTTCGAAACGGGAGAGTGTCTACAAATGACAGGCACCACCGCCCTTCAGTTTGACCAAAACTCAAATGAAGACTTTTATAAGTCTGGCGAGACAGGTAGGTTTTGGACCTTTGATACCAAGCAATGGATCAGAACAGCCAATCACCACAAAGTGAATGCCCAGTTCATAGAGTTTTCTAGATTTAATGTTCCGCATAGGAAGTGAATAAGGCTTTAGGTATTAGCATTTAGGTTTTAGCGGCCAATTCTTTGCTAACTCCTAATGCCTAAAACCTAACTCCTTTTTTTTATCTTAACGAGA
>CAYZUW010000350.1:2347-4478 GCA_964481325.1 uncultured Saprospiraceae bacterium | reverse complement strand
ATTCCAAACACTATTGGAAACAGTTAGAGGAGGGTACTTCAAAACCAGAGCAAATCAGATTGCGAACCTTAATGATGAATTGCGAACCTCCTTCAATACTGCAAAAGGGCGTATTCTATCTACGGAAGGATTTATGAGTATTCCTTTGGAAGACCAACTGGCGTGTTACAATCTGGTCAAACGGTTCAATCATTTTACCAAAGAAAACGATCCTTATGGCGAACATGATTCAGGCAGGGTAAAACACAATGGATATACTACACTTTGGAAAATTGATTATTACGATAAGTCTTTAGAATATGGAAGTTCCGACCCAGCCAATCCAGAATTGACTACTCGTGTATTGACGATTATGTTGGGACATGAGTATTAAGGCTACCAGCTTTTTCTTAATATCAGGAATTGCTTCGCTGCATATTCTGGATCAAATGGATGATTACCGCATAGCTTTTTGATAAATCGAATTGCAGATGGTGTCTTATGGTAATCTTCTCTTTTTAAGGGGTGCTTAATTTTTGTCTTTTGCTCTACACATTTCCAAAATTTTTCAATCTGATTAAGTTCTGTCTCTGTAAATACTTCTTTTCTTGTATCCATTTGGATTCCTTTCAAACAACTATTAACTTTAGTTATACGTTCTCAGATTATCATATTCGTTTTAAATTTTGCAAATTATGGATAGAGAAATGTTCAATGAGGTCGACCGTTATTTTCAGGAAGACCGACAAGCTGTCCTTGACAATAAAAAAGAAGAGCTTGCTCCTAAATATAAAAGCCTGCTTCAAGAAGCTAATTTGAATCATGTAACTAAATTGAAAATCATTAGTCAATCCAATTATTCCTATGCAGATCGTCAAGAAATCGAACAAGAAGAACGCAGGCGATTTCAAGAGGAAAAGGAAGCCTTAGAACAGCAGGAGCAAACTGAAATTAAAGAAACGACGGCTGAAAATCTTGAACGGTTGGAGGAAATACATTTTCCTGAATTTGGTCGAGACGGTACTCTTAAAAAAATTGAAGGACTTGAAGAAGCGAAAGCCTCTAATCTTCCGCATCAATTTAACGAAACGGCAAGTGAGAAAAACAGAAAAGGCTATTTGTCTGAAAATTTTGAAGATAAGGCTAAACTCACGGAGGAAGGCAAGATGGTACAATTTCAAGCGAACAAACAAGAAGTAACCGAAGAAAAAGTAACGGATTATAATACTCCTTCTATTTCAGAAGAGGCTAATATTGATAGTGATATTAGTAGTCATGGATACGAAGCAGTTAATGATAATTCACCTTCTGATGGTTTTGAACCTTAATATTAATTAGTTTTTTGTCCTTGGTCTGCCTCCGCTTTTTTCTTAGCGGCTTCCTTTTGCTTATCAATTAAATTGATAACAACTATTTCTGGTTCACCCTCTTTCAACATAAAGGATTCCGTTGGACTTGCCATGCTACTTGGCATTATCCAAGCCAACCTATGTTCACCCAAATAATATAAAAGCGGTTTAAGGTTTTTTCCAGAAATTTCAACTCTAGTATTCATGGTTTGAAAACTTAGCCTGTTATTCGAATATTTTATCGGAGCTTGAATTCTAGAGAACTGAATGAGTATTTCCGAGTGTTGATGCTTGATGATTCTAACACACAAACTCCTTTTGTCTTTGGCAGTAACTCCAAAACAAGTAAAATCTTCCGTTTCAACTATACCAGATGAATCGAATGCAGTCTCATTATCATCTTTAGAGATAACAAGAGGTGGTATGGTTCTATTTTCTTTATGCTTCGCCATTTAAGAATTTTAGATTGATGGTGCATCGGGTTCAATGCCAGGCAAAGGAGGAGGAGGGGTTGGTGGCTCAATAGGCTCTGTATTATCATTAGCTGGGTCAGCTTGAGTTTGTTGCCAATCCTTATTGACCTTAGATGCGCTTTTGGTAGGAGTTGGAGTACTTGATTTTGTAAACTCTTTTTTCAAATCCTTATTCTTATCTATTTCACCAGCAACCTCCATCGCAGTCATTCGCTTGGATGAACGTTGTATATTATGCAAAAGTAATTCTTTATCATCAGTATGTACAGAAATTTCAAATCGCCCACGAGAAGCAGATACGTAAAATTGTTCTTGTGATGATGCTTTCCC
>CAYZUW010000350.1:0-2247 GCA_964481325.1 uncultured Saprospiraceae bacterium | reverse complement strand
ATCCTTTTACGGACATCAAATCACCATTTTCCAAACGATGTTTGTCTAATGTAAATCCTGATTTTGTGATTCGAATTTGGTCGCCTTCCGCTATCGGTAAATCTATTTTCTGATAAATGGAATATTTATTAACTGCCTCTTTAGGCAGTATAAAACCATCCGTTTTTACAGAACTGTCATTTTCCTTTACCAGTACATTACCTTCTTTGTCAAAACCTGAAACTTCATAACGTGAACCTCTCTTGAAACCACCAGAAACATTTTGATGAAATTCTACTAAATCGCCAACTTCATAATTTACATCATCCTTTTTTTGAGCATCGTCTAAACTCTTATTTCTGAATGTTACAAAGGACTTATCTTCTTGTTCTAAACGATTTTCTTCTTTGAGTTTCTCTCGAATGGATTGCGTGACGGCTTCTCCTTGCGAGTGGGTAACAGCGATGACAATGGTTCTATTTTGTGACTTGATTGACTGGATATATTCATCGGCAACATTCTCCTTAACGACATCCATATCCTTACCTTCTTTGATTGCGCCCATGTTATCCAATGAGGTATAACCATCCACCATTTGACCATTGGATAAAGCTACAACTGCCTCACGATAGGCTTCACTTTTTTGTCTTTTATTTTGAGAAATAGAAGCTGTTTGTATGCCACCATGTTGTTCGATTATCCTCATCGCATCGCCCCTTTCAACGGAGTTGTGTTGACGGGTGTCACCTGTCATCAGTATCCGTGCGTTGCGTTTTTTGGCTAAGCCTATCACTCGATTCATAGTGGCATTTCCAATCATGCCTGCTTCATCCAACCAAATCACTCCACCTGCAATTTGGTCTTGTCTTTTTTCATTCACTAGCAACTCAGCGATGGTCGTCGCATCCTCAAATCCGTCTTCTCTCTGCACCTTTCTTGATGCTTGTGAGCTAGGAGCAAATGCTCCAAAGTTGACCTGAGCATCTTCTATCCCCTGAGCTATTTCTTTTACGCTCCACGTCTTTCCTGCACCTGCACGTCCTGTGATAATTGTGATAAAATCTTTTGAGTTTAGTGCATGCTGAACAGCCGTTTTTTGCTCTTCTGTTAGTTGTTGATTTTTGATCTCATAATTGGGGTTGATAGGCTTAAATTTACCTCTTCCATTTTTGCTTTCAGCTATCAATTTTTTCTCTTCGACATGGGCTTCTACATTCGTATAAATTCGTCCTTCTTCTGTCTCTTTAGAACGTAAATATTCATGCCCCGCAATCGCAAATTCTAACTGCTGTTTTGTGGTCGAAACCTTGCCATATTTTAGCGCATGTTTTAGTAACTCTTTATGCTCTATAACGGACTTCCGAGATAGTCCATGTTCTATAGCATAATCCACCGCTTCACGTGCTGAAGGTAAGTCCTTATTCATTTCACTAGCACGATTAGCCGAGCCTTTGGCTTGGTTAATCACTTCTAATTCTTGCTCATTCAATTGGGATAAACGGAAGTCTCTAAGCTCTTCTTTTGTCAATCCTTTTCGTTTACTACTTCTAGTTTTAGCCCCCAATGCAGCCTTTGCAGCAGGATCGGTAATCTGCTTCTTTTTTGCTGTTTCTTCGATAATACGTTGCCGATTTGAGAATTTTTCGATAGTCGATCTTTCATATCCAGCTATCTCAAAATTGTATGCTGTACGTTCCACAGCATAGCCAACCTCTTGTAAATTCTGAGCTAAATGATTTCCAAAAACTTGGCGATAATAAGGAAGGTTGGCGACGCAATTTCGGAAATTAACTGCTTTCCATTTCTCTTCTTCTTGGTCATATGTTGCGTTGATTATGACATTGTGGACATGCACCTGTGGATCTGGAACAGCCACTTTTTTACCATCAATTACCTGCTCCATTGGACGAGTATCATCATGGATAAATGAAGCCCATGCTAAATTTTGGGAAGGGCGGTTCTCATATTTTCCATCCAATCTGACTCTGGTTAAAGCATCTTTTTCGATCTCTTCCATCGTTTTTTGAACAGCATCATTAGTAGCTTTTAAAATATCTTCATCGTCAGAAATGGCATATTGGATAGATACAGATTTAGGAACAGAGAAAGTAAAGTCTTCTGCTACTGTTCGATTTTTATTGGTTCTACCTGTGAGACGTTCATTACTTTCTGGATGAATATTATCGGATAATTTTCTAAAGTCTTCCCGCTCCACCTCTTTGGATAAACCAAGCAAAGCTGCTCCTTTTCCATTCCATTGCCCAACTA
>CAYZUW010000349.1:0-4480 GCA_964481325.1 uncultured Saprospiraceae bacterium | reverse complement strand
AGACGGGCGTCAATTTGTCTATATTATTAGCATAGTACTTGCAATCTTGTAAGTAAGTTTTTGTTAAAAAATTGTAAGATTCGTTATAAGCCTGTATCGTAAGATACGGGCTCTTTTTATTGGAGGACTATCGTAGCTTGGTAGGTCTGGCGATCATCTACTAAAGTCAATAGATAGAGCCCTGGTATGTAGTTGTCCACCTCTAGGAAAATCTGCGCTGTTGCGCTAGGGCTTGTCTGATAAGAAACTTCGCGTCCGCGAATGTCGACCAATCTAAGTGAATAGTTGGTAGCCAAAGCGTCCGGCAATTGTATGTAAATAAGACCTAGACTAGGATTTGGGAAAACTTCTAAAGTCTGTGTATCGAAAGATGTCGTAGATACAGTCAAAGTAATCTCGTAGCTTTCTACTAGGGTACAGTCATTGGCATCCGTAATGGTTGCTTCGTAGATACCTGCATCTAGATTATCGATAAAGGTGCCGGTCTCGCCTATATTCCAAACCACATCATAAGGTGGAACACCTCCGACTACGTTAAGTAATATGCTACCGGTAGGCCCTGAGGAAGTAGTATTGTTTTGTTCTTCAACTGCGCTCAAGGGTGCTGGTTCCATGATGGTATATTTAGTAATCAACTGACAGTCCATCGCATCCGTAACAGTGACTGTATAATCTCCTGCGGATAAACCAACTAAAGAGTTGCTTGCAATCCCATTGTCCCACTGAAATGAATAAGGTGGATTATCTCCTGTTACATTGAGAAAAATTTCTCCATCGGTGCCCTCATTGCAAGATACGTGCATAATGTCTGGCGCGATATTGATGATAGCTTCATTAGACAATTCAAAAGATTTAATTTGTTCACAATTGCGTGCATCCGTTACCGTGACTGTATATTGGCCAGGCTCTAAATTTGTGATGACTGGTCCTATCAAAGCATTGCTCCAATCATATGAATATAGTGGCTCTCCGCCTGAAACCTGCAAGGAAATCGACCCTAATTTTGCGGATGTACAGGAAGGTGAATTAATTTCAGCATCTATAATAATCGGTGTTGGATTGTCTATTACAAAATTATTTGTGTATTCGCAGAGCGCTTCATCAGATATAGTAACAAAGTAGGTTCCTGATGTCAAATCAGAAATATTCATAGTTGTATCAGTGTTACTCCAATTATATGTATAGTTACTGGTCCCACCACTCACTTGCAAAGAAATACTTCCATCCATGCCATCTGCACAACTCACCTCCATGATGTTTGCATTAGCAGATATCTGTGCGACGGCCGAAATATTGACAGCATCTGATGTCATCTCTCCAGCACTATTAGTAAGCGTTACCGAATACGTATTTGAGCCAGTCACCAAAATAGTTCGATCGGGTTCTGTGACGCCATCGTTCCATAGATAAGTACAGGTGCTGCAATTGATATCTGTGGCATCTAAAGTCACTTCTGCGCCGACACATATTTCTTGATTTCCACCAAGACTGACTACTGGGGGCCCTTGTACAATAGATCGCATGACCCAACCGTCTTGCATACCGAGATTAGCTGATAAATCGTTGTCCGATGAAAAGGAATATCCAGCTAACCATACGGAGCCATCCTCCAATACGTCCAGCGCATTGATGGCGTCGTTTTGTGTCCCTCCCAAATTAGTCGACCACTCTACGCTACCTAAAGCTGATAATTTACTCAGCCATGCATCTTGTCCTCCAAGATTGTTGGCCACATCTTCATCATTCGACATAGTACTTCCAGCTAATAAAAATCCATCTTCTTCAAAAGTGGCTAATGCAGTACACTTATCTGTGGAAGTTCCCCCTAAGATATTTTGCCATATTTGATTGCCCAAGGCGCTAACCTTAAGTACCCAAATGTCTCCATGCCCTTTGCTCCCTACCATTGCTGAGAAGGAGGTCGCACCAAGAACAAAGCCGCCATCTATTGTAGCCACCATTGCATTTAATTCATCTTTTTGACTGCCTCCATAGTTGCGAGACCACGCATGCGTACCATCCGCATTTATCTTAGATAACCACAGATCTGTAGCCCCAAAAAAATCTGGGCTTTGCAAATCTCTAGAACTGGAAGTACCTCCAAGCATAAAAGAACCATCTGGATTGAGAATAGCTTTGTTGTATGAATCCATCAATGACCCACCAAATCTTCTATTCCATACGACGCCTCCATTAGAATTTATTTTTACAGCCCAACCGTCGGAGGCTCTATCCGCAAAAGTATTGGCATAAGACGTAGTCGAGCCTACTACTAATAATTCGCCTGAGTCCAAAACTAATACATCGGCAAACTGATCATGGCCTATGTCTCCGTATGACCTTACCCAATTGATATTTCCATCTTCATCCATGTGCACTACAATCCCATCTGATTTCTTAGAGGCGCTATTAAAATCTTTATCTGCTGCCATTCCATATCCTACGATGACGAAATTTCCGTCGTCTAAGCGCACTGCTGCAGTAGCTCTATCGAATCCACTACTACCTAGGTTTTTTGACCAGACTACAGTGCCATCATTATTTAGTCTATTGGCCCAAAATTCAATGGCTTGATTGGCATCTGGTCTAGTATATCCTATCGCTAGACTACCTTGACCTGGAATGTCAATAATATCAACCAGGATGTTTTTCTGTGTATTACCCAAGTTTTGAGACCAAGAAATGGGAATCTGAGCAAACAAGAACGGGATAGACAAATACAGCATCCCAGCGATTAAAAGGAATCGCAATTTATTAAGGATAAGATGAGATTTAATATGTGTCACGAATGTACAATTTATAGTGTATAGCCGTTGGCATCGCTATCTTTATCAAAAATACGGCATCTTAAACATTAAATGGTATTATAGCCAAAAATTATCCCATGAATTGCATTTATAAGCATTTCATGTACTTTTAACTTTCATTTAAGGGCAAATCCATTCTATAACGCTTAAAACCACTTTTTTGGTCGAGAAATTCAAAGATATTTTAGATAATTTAATTCCTTATATAGGCGAAAAACGACTTTTGATTGCCATCAGTGGCGGGGTGGATTCAGTGGTTTTAGCCCATTTATGCAAGGCTAGTGGGTTACATTTTGCCTTATGCCATGTCAACTATCACCTTCGTGGTCTAGAATCAGACGGAGATGCTGATTTTGTTGCCGACTTAGCCAATCAATTAGGCGTTCCATTATTTCTTTTAGAAAACGATTTATCTAAGTTCGACAGAAATATCCAATTAGAAGCCCGTGAATCTAGATATGAATGGTTTGCCGATTTGTTAGTCCGAAAAGAATACGACTATGTTTTGACCGCGCATCACTTAAACGATAGCGCAGAAAGTTTGCTTTTTAATGTTGGCAGAGGTACGGGCTTAAGTGGCTTGTTAGGTGTTCCTGCCCAAAATGAAAAGATCATTCGCCCATTGCTTAATTTTTCTAAAGCGCAAATCCTCAAATTTGCTAATGATAAAGATATCGCTCATCGGGAAGATGCATCAAATACTACAGATAAATATGCGCGTAATTTTCTACGCCATCATGTAATCCCTAAACTCGAAGAGCAGAATCCTCATTTTCTATTGGGAGTACAAAAAACGCTCACTCATTTGCAAGGCAGTGCCTACTTTGCCAATAAGGCGATGGATGATATACTGCAAGAGGCACTTGTACAAGATGAGCATCGTTTCATATTAAAACTAGACAAGCTCGCCGAGCACCAATATTTAAGTCATATACTTTTTTATTGGCTAGCTCCCTATGGTTTTTCGGGCAAACAAGTACAAGATTTTTCAAGCACTAAAGAGTGGAAAAATGGAGCGAACTTGATGAGTAGGTCTCATCGCTTGTTATACGATAGGGGCCATTTTGTTTTGACCGAAATAAAGGATAATCATACAAGTAGAATTAGTTTTAATCCAGCAGTAATTTCGAGTGTTGTTTTTGGCGAGTATCGTTTTCATTTTAGCCTTGAAGATACCTCTACTTTTAGCCAACCAACACATAACAATGAGGCCTATTTTGATGCGGACAAAATCGAGATGGTAAGTATTCGGTATTGGGAAAATGGAGATGTATTTCAGCCATTTGGAATGGATGGAAAATCTAAGACAGTAAAGAAACTTTTTGTAGATGGAAAGTATGACTTAGATCAAAAAGCGAACACCCCTATCCTACTGCACAAAATGAAAACCGAATCGGAAATCATGTGGGTGTGCGCATTGAGGACTGATCATAGGTATCGGGTCCAGAATGGAACTGGAAAGGTTCTTAAAGTAGTTATGGATAAAGTGGAAAATTGAAAATTGAAAGTGAGAGAGTGGAAAGTGGAAAGTAGGAATACAGGTACTAGCAGCTAGATGCTAATTCCTAAAACCTTATCCCTAACTCCTATTTCACCCTTTGCAATCTAGCATCTATTCTTTGCATTAAGAAAGCATCTGGATATCCTTGATTTTTAAGTTTGTCCATCACTAA
>CAYZUW010000348.1:0-4483 GCA_964481325.1 uncultured Saprospiraceae bacterium | reverse complement strand
AAAATTTACTGGCCTCTTGCCCTGTTTTTACAGTAGGTAATGCCTTAGGTCTTTCACATTTGGAAAACAATAAGCATGAAGTAAAGGAAATAGCTAATTTAGTTGGTTATAGGGATATTAGTAAAGCAAACAGTAAACATGATTTCTTAAACAACATAGAAAGCAATAGTTTCAATATTATACATTTAGCCACACATGCAGCAGCTAATCAAAAAAGAGGGCATAAATCCTACCTAGCATTTGGAGGGGATTCAACACAATTGTTGTATTCTAGAGAAATCTTTGGCTTGCCTATTAAAGCAAATTTAGTGGTACTTAGTGCATGCCAATCAGGAGAGGGAGAGGTTATTGAAAGTCAAGGGGTGCTAGGATTGTCAACCGCATTTGCAGCGACTAATACAAAGAGTATGGTGGCTTCTTTATGGAATGTAAATGATATAGCTACTCGTAAATTGATGAGAGCTTATTATAGCCATTTGAATGGAGGAAAATACAAAGACGAGGCTTTAAGGCAATCAAAGCTAGATTATTTATCTTCGGTGCCAAAATCCAAGCAGCATCCATATTATTGGGCTAGCTTCATTCAGATTGGCTCCATTGACGCTTTACAATTTGATAGATCGCAAAATCTTTCGATGTTCGGCATTTCTATTTTTGCAATTTTGATGTTAACGGTATTCTTGTTTTTGATTGGGCGAAATAAAAAAAGAGCTGCTTCAATCTAATGAAGCAGCTCTTTTTATTATCTTTTAAGAGTTTTTATCAATTCCTCTCAACTACAAATTTGGTAATACTAGATTGTGTGCCATCTTGAATTCTCAAGAAATAAATACCATTAGTAAAATTACTAGTATTAATAGTTTCTTGGACATTGCCAGAAATTTTCTGAGCAACAATTAATTGACCTTGTAGGTTATATACTTCCATTGAACCATTAGTAGCAAATAAGCTGTTTGTTTTTACTGTTAATTGTTCGTTCACTGGATTAGGAAATACACTTATTTCTAATTGTGCTAAGTCTTGTGCAGATACTCCTACATCAACAAAATTGACATTAAAACTATGTGTACCAGTCCAACCTCCTTCGCCATCAACAACAGTAAATAGGAAATTATCAGTTTCACCTACTACATCACCAGTACTGAAGGTAACATTTCCATTATTTATATCAAATTGGTTGAAATTATCACCTACCTGTAATGCTGTTCCATTATTTAATATCTGACCATATTCAGGCGTAGTAACAACTGTGTATATTAATTCCCAAAGTTCATTGTTGTTGTCCTCTACTCTCAATAAGTTGTTTGTAATAGGCTTTTCAAAGTTAGCAGAAATATCTAAAGTGTTATTTCTCACCAATTCAGGAGCGCTTAAGGCAACACTAGAACAGAACTCAAGAGACCAGGATTCAATTGTTCCACCAAACTGTGCAGAACGATCATTAATTACAAGCTCCCAAATACCTTGAATAGATTCGCCCGTTAGCTCATTAAGATCTCCTTCAGGAATAAATATATTTCTAGGAGGACATGCAAAATCAAAAGGAGAATCTTGGTCAAATCCCATATCAAAAGAATTAGATTGGAATAGACACTTATTTCTTACCAGATCAACACGAGTACCAGAAGGCGAAATGATAGCAAAGCTTAAATCTCCTAAATCACTATGATTACCTCTTAGATTTTTGATATTGATGTCACTTACTGTTCCTTCTGTACTTACATTAATTTTTGAAGATAGATCTCCCGAAAAGTTTGCAGAGATGGCTATAGGTAAATCTTCTCCATCTAATTCATTACAGTTAAAAGAGGCAGTATGGAATGCTGCAGGTATTGTAGGTTCTCCTGCTCCACAAAGACCAAATGGAGTAATTCTCCAATAGAATAAAGTAGAAGGTTCTAGTATTTGAGACAATGAAAAGGTATTCTCAGTTTGATTTTCTGAAACTTCAATCATTGATTCTGGTGAAAAAGTTGGGCTAGTTGCCAACTCAAAAGTATATGTAAGGGCTGTTGAATTAGCTGACCAAACAAAATCAGGAGTAAGAATACCAGATTCTCCGTCTATAGGACCATCAAGTGTTAAAGTAGAAAAGTCATTTGAAAGTACATTGAATTCTACTGTTCTAAAAGTTGTGTCCGCATTAGCTGAAATAGCTCTTATTGTTAGAGAAAGCAATTCGTTTGCTCCAGGCTCATCGATTTCTAAATCAATGGTAGTAGCTTCTCCTGGTGTCAATGAAGTATTGTTGATATTGGTAAATAAAATATAGTCAGGTAAATCACTTACTATACTTACTTCAACAGCATCTTCAAAACCAAGCACTGAGCTAGTTATTACGTCAAGTGAAACATTGGCGGGTGCACAAACTTCTTGTAACTCTGGAGTTACATTGAAGGTGTACCCTGGTGCACTTGCTGGTTCTATTTCAACACGTCTTCCTGAGATGTCAAAAAATATGTTATCAGAAGCTTTAACTTTTACCCTTGCAGTATTTGACGTTTGTTCTGGGATATCAACTAAATAACTACCATCATTAATAACTCCTGTTGCAAGTGTGTCAAATGTTACCGCATCATCGTATGATAAGAATATATCGACTGTTTTCGCATTTATTGGAGCATCAAATGTGCCTGCTACATCCCAAGTAATCTCATTTGTGGCACCTGCCGTCAGACGATCACCAAAAGTATTAGGGAAAGTCATAAGAAAGGGTCCAGAATCGGCATCCACTTCAAAGTCAATAAAATCCCAAACAACACCAGAGCCATCTGTAACACCATCTCTAAGTGTAATAGCGAAGCTAAGCTCTCTATCATAAGTTGGAAGAACTTCATTAAAATCTGATGTGGAATTTAGTATGCTAGATAAACGAGGGAAAGTTCTGGTAGGATTAGGAGTTGGAGGCCACGATCTGAAAAGTGGTGCATTACCTACTGGTTCCCCAATAGTGGAAGGAAAGCCACTTAAATCATGCTGCTCCCAACAGTATAGAATCTGATCGCCATCTATATCTGTTCCTTCAGCTGTAATCTCAAATGGAGTGCCTCCAGGAATAATGAATCCACCTTCGATTGGAATAGAAACGACTGGTTCGTTATTTCCATTTTCTTCTATTGTACCACATTCAGGAACTACACCTCTGGCATAGTTGAAAAATGATTCTAAAGATCCTATGTTGAAGTAATCTCCTCTTCCTCCACCAGTAATATTTTGATTTCCACAAGTTCCTGAATAAGACATGATTGTTGTTCCTGACCCAGGCTCGTATGCATTACCACCAGATCTTTGGTCTGCACTATTTGGACAGTTATCCCAACTGTGACCACAAGTAAATTGATGCCCGATTTCATGCGCCATTATACCTGCTACAGAAACTTCTACATTACTAGTACGCCAGCAAGTCACCCCTCTCATTTTTCCGTCAGTACAAGCCCGTCCGTTTACAACTCCTCCTAAACCATTATCACATCCGTTGGTAAACACGTGACCAACATCATACGTGTTAGTAGGAATTCCGCTTGATATGAAAGCTGGGGCATTCTGCCCTAACAGTCCAGAACCATCTTCAGGGTTCAAATATGGATCTGTACTTCCATCTAAAAATATAAGATTGTCGTTAAGCTCTATCAACTCCATTCTTACAGCAAATTCAAGCAAGTATATCTGATTGAGACGATTCAATGCTGTAGCAAATTGCGCATTTACATTTTCTTTTGTTGGTGGATTATTTGATCCTAATGGAATTCTACCGAATCTATCACCGAACTCTCCAACACAAGCAAGAGCCAATTTGTACACAATAACTTCCACAGGAGCATTTGCACTTCTAAGGTTTGCGTGGGCTTGCTCATTTGCTTTTGCTATAGTGCTATTTTCAGCTAAAAATTCTGCACTCACTCCACAGCCAGTTCCAGAAATAATGTCTTCATTCAATGGACCCATATCGTCTGCATTATAAACAACACAAAAATCTCCTTTACCAATAGTATAAGGATCTATATAGGTTTTTCCTTCTGGAGTGTGTATGGATGCACTAAATCCTCGAGGCGAGTAGTCAAAACGAATACTATGTAAAGGATTGTCTATACTTAATCCGCTATATGTTTTTATACTTGGATACTTCGCTGCCAATCCAGGAGCCATTACAGGTGATTCGACAACTAGGAAATCTTCAACATGACCATCAGCCAAAGGAAATGAAACAACTACTTGGTTGCCATTTTTATCTTGCTCATGTGGAGCATCCTTTAAGACTTGCTTTAGATTGTCTAAGTCAAGTTGGAAATATTTAATCGATTTTGGTTGTTGGTATTCCAAAGCTGTTCTTTGGCTTGAAATAGCGGATTCTGATGTTTCCTGCCAAAAATTACTTTGAGCAGAAGCCATTTGGCTAAACAATAGAAAAATTGTGGAAAGGAGTAAGTTGATTCGCATATTATTTGATTTTTATTTTTAATAACAAATATAAATAATATCGTTT
>CAYZUW010000347.1:0-4502 GCA_964481325.1 uncultured Saprospiraceae bacterium | reverse complement strand
TTCCTGTAAACCAAAATAAAGATATGCACCCTAATGCCCCCATCCATGTAAAGAATTTCATATACGTCATTCGCTTGCCTCCATAATCAGCGATACCACTTAGTAGAGGTAAGGTTAATGCAATTATCAAATAGGCAAAACTTATGGTAAAAGAAAGGAGTTCGTCATTCTTGAATTGCATCCCTAAAAAGGTAAATTGCTCATCTGTAACTACTGTAAAATATATCGGAAATACTGCCGTAGTAATCACTAATGCATAAGCAGAATTGGCCCAATCAAACATGGCCCAAGCGTTTTCTACCCTTTTATCATTTAACTTATAATCCGAATCTAATAAATTATCAGTATCCATTCTCTTTGGTTTGACGTCAATATAGAGAATATCCTCCAAATGATAAGATTGGAGTGGAATATCTTTTGAAGATATGAAGTTCATTTGTTGCGGAGAATTCAATATTTCTTCTTATTTTAAATCCAAAATAAACATATGTATATCGGAATTTTGTCTCGATCCTTACAGCTCTTTTCGACTAGGGCATTATTTAGAGCTGCTCAGGTAAGAGGGCATAGAGTGCGTGTATTTGATTATATGGCTTGTGATATACTCGTAGAGGATAATAAACCTAATCTAATTTATGGAGCAGAGGCTATTCCAGAATTTGATGCATTTATACCACGTATTGGTTCGTCTTTTACTTTTCATGGAGTAAGTGTTGTACGCCAATTAGAACGAATGGGGGTCACTGCTGCGGTTAGTTCAGAATCTATAACTCGATCGAGAGACAAATTAATGTGTTCCCAGTTCTTAGTCAACGAAGGCATAGGGGTTCCTAAAACGTACTATAGCAATAGTGCTGACGATCCAAAATTTATTCTAGATTTGATGGGTGGCACCCCCGTGGTGATAAAACTTTTAGAGGGTACGCATGGTGTGGGTGTTGTCTTGGCGGAGAACTATAAAACGGCTGAAACCATTATCGAAACTTTTGGAAAGACAAAACAAAAATTTGTGGTGCAAGAATTTATTAAAGAAGCAGGTGGGGCTGATATTCGTGCCTTTGTCGTGGATGGTGAAATAATTGCTTCTATGCGAAGATCTGCTATGGAAGGAGAATTTAGATCTAATTTGCATCGAGGAGGTGATGCTGCCGTATATGAAATGAGCCCTGAAGAAAAAGAGACTGCGCTAAAAGCTTGCGACATATTAGGGCTCAAAATAGCGGGTGTAGACATGTTGCAATCCGATAGAGGGCCATTGATATTAGAAGTCAATGCGTCTCCAGGCCTTGAAGGTATCACCACTAGTACACGTATAGATGTAGCTGGTAAAATTATTGACTATGTCGAAAGAGTTCATAAAGAAAAACTAGAACTTAGCGTGTAGAACACATCTTCTCTTAGCTAAAATGGCTACTTTAAATTCTATTATTAACATCGATCTTAAGTGATGCGTTATCTGTATTTTATTATCTTCTCAATTTGTTGGACATCTATACTTGGCCAATCTGTACAATCCAAGGTAACTGCTCTGGTAAATATGCCAGCTCTACAACACGCTTCCGTAAGTGTGCATGTGCAGGATATGCAAAATGGACAAACTATAGCAAAACATAATGAAAATCTATCATTGATTCCCGCTTCTTCACTAAAGCTCATAACAACGGGAGTAGCGCTAGAAAAGCTAGGACCCAATTATAAATATGAAACTAAGGTCATGGTAGACAATCAAAATGTCTATATCTTAGGGAGTGGCGATCCTACATTGGGTGCGCCTATGAGTGACTATACAGAGAAAACTTCGGCTTTGATGTTGCAACTTGCCGATGCTGTTGCTAAAACGGGTGCGAGCCATTTTTCAGGTGGCGTCTTGGCTATTTCTGATGTATTTGATACTGCCCCTGTGGGAGATTCTTGGCCTTATTATGACTTAGGAAATTATTATGCTAGTGGAGTTTGGGGGCTTAATATTCGAGAGAACTATTACGATTTATTTCTTGATCAAAATCCTAAACAAGGCGCTGCCCCTGCTTGCTGTGGAACAGATCCCGAAATACCAGGATTACGTTTTATCAATGAGCTGAGTTCTGGCGTTGCTAATTCTGGAGACAATGCCTACATATATGGAGGCCCTTATGGATATCAAAAATTTATCCGAGGTAGCATTCCTTCTGGAACATCAACTTTCAAAATAAAAGGGAGCATACCAGAGCCGCCATTAGTAGCTGCGCAGTTATTGCACAAGGCAATAGAAGAAAGAAATATAGGGATTGCGCAAGCGCCTGCTTATACCTTTACAGCACCATCATTGTCCCAAGCAAGAGAAGTCTATTCTCATCTCTCCCCTACCATGCAAGATATCATCACAGAGACAAATCGCAAAAGTATAAATCTATATGCAGAAGCGATCTTGAAGACCATCTCTTTGCAGGAAAACGGAAAACCTGGCTCCACAAAAAATGGCATACAAGCTATCTATCAGCATTTGCAATCTAAAGGAATATCCACAGATGGTTTGTACATGGTAGATGGTAGTGGCATGTCTCCTAGAAATGGAATAAGTAGTAAACAATTTACGGAGTACTTATATTCCGTCTTTAAACAAAGTACGTTTTATCCTCAATATAAAAAGAGTCTAGCTGTTATTGGTCGTGAAGGTACACTCCAATATATGATGAAGAAAAGTCCAATAGCAGGGCATTTGTTTGGAAAATCTGGAAGTATGGAAAGGATAAGAAGTTACACAGGCTATATCGAAACTCAGTCTGGACGCACTATTGCATTTTCTGTTATCATAAATAATTATACAGGTAAGAGTCGCCCAGTTGTAAGAGAAATAGAGAAAATATTTAGTAGCATTTATGCTTTGTGAAGGAAAGACTTTAAAGGATATACTGTGACTCAATACTCCTGAATATAATACTTCAATTCCCATCCTATTTTACGTAAGAGTCGTTCAATCAAGTTAGTATAATCATATTGGGTAGTACTTGTAAAGGTACTACCATTAGTAATGGTTATGTTTTCAGGAATAGCTCTCAAGTCTCCATTTATTAAATAAGCTTCTAGTTCTACAGCGTAGCTGCTATCAGAAAAACTCCTATAAGCTACTCGCTTTCCAGATTTATTAGATATAATTTCTACTTCTATATTGACGTCAACCTTATACGTAAAGGTCGTTTCACTAACGGTGGCGGCATATTCTTCTATTATTGGTATCTCAACTATATTGCCCTGCTGATCCGGTTGGTTACTATATCCTGTAATTACTTCATTGGTATAGCGTCTTTGGTATTGATTGTAGCTATTATCTTTTTCTAGGCTATTGAGTGTAATGTTAACTGTATAGTCAAAAGGACTACTTGCGGTGAAGTCAGACCACTTGTTATTAGCAAAATATAAAAAACTTTCGAGCTTTTGCAATTCCCAATTGCTGTAGGCCTGGTCATGATACTTGATTTGAAAAGTACGTTTTCCAAGCTCAGACATTACCTGTAATAAGCTATCTGTATTGAGATCTCCAGGGTCAAAATAGGCTATCTTTTCTAATTCGGCATATGCATTAATCACATGATTCTTATCGTCAGTCTCTAGGTACTTCTCATAATGATCCGTATAGATTGAGGCATGATATGCATACAATTTGTCACTAAAAGCTTGATCCCAATAAGCAATATTGGCAAAATCCATTTCATCCGTATTGGCCTGAGGGTAACTGAGGTATCGTTTTTGTTTTTTCTCTAGAGCATCAAGATGTACAAAACCTTCTTGCCAATCTTCAAATTTATCGGAGGCTAATTTTTTGTTCAGGAACTCCATCTCCTCCAGGAGGTCATTCTGGATTGCTTTTTCGAAAATCAAAAGCTCATCACTTTTAAGCGTTCTTTTATTTGCTTTTTTGTTCAAACCACGGATGACTGCCTTATTATTTCCATTCTCATATAATCCTTTATATGGAGTACATGAAAACACACCAAATAATAAACAGATAGAAAGAAAAATAATAAGAGAATGATTCATTCTTTTGATTTGAAACTGAAATCTAGATTATACATTAGAAAACGAATATAAGCTCTTTTCATTTCATACTATATTGACAAAGTATTGCAAATTTTAATCAAAAGGTTTTATCCATTGTTTGTTATCATTTTTTGAATAAAAAATTAAATGGTTTTCTTGGTGAATGCTTCATTTTCAAGAATATCGCTATAAGCATTCCAATATTCTTTCTTAAGGATGCAAATAGAATTGTATATTTGTAGGGCATGAAAAACATTTTCCTCCTTAGTTTAATATTTATACTATTAATTTCTTGTGACCATAAAGCGCCAGTCAAACGCTACTTTATTGAAAAAACTAATGGTCATGGTCATAATGACAATAATCATCATGAAAATCACGGTGAAGAACATTCATCTTTAGGATTCAACAATCAAATTAAAGAGATAGATCGTTCGGAAGAGAACGCATTGGCGAGTACAAAACCTAACTTACGACAGCGAACA
>CAYZUW010000346.1:0-4504 GCA_964481325.1 uncultured Saprospiraceae bacterium | reverse complement strand
GATGATGGACACGATGATGATGGATACGATGATGATGGACACGATGATGATGGATTCGATGATGATGGATTCAACAGGGGTAAATACAATAGATTTAGAATTGATAGCTTCTATAGATCTTTATCCAAATCCTGCTTCAGATTTGTTGATCATCGATTCACCCTTAGGTAGGCTAGAATATACTATTATTAGCATTGAGGGTAGAATTCATAAATCTGGGCTACTGCATATAGATAAAAACACTATTCAAATTAACGAACTTCCTCCAGGGTTTTACCTTATTCAATTTGGAGAATTTGGTGCAAAGAAATTTATTAAACGGGAGTAGTTGAAAGGGTTCTTATTTAAGCAATAATAATTCCACTATACCAGCTCTGGAAAAGTTGATGAATGGGCTTGAAATTGTTTTGACTGTTTAATCGTTTATGCTTAAACAAATAAACTAGGAGCGAAACTTTGGAATGGGCACACCTATTATTATTTTTCTTCTTCGTCTTGGGAAGAATCAATATTTTCTCCTCCGAGTCCGTCATTGCATCCATCTAAAAATGCTGTAAATATAGCGCCTTGGACTACTTCGAAACCAGCGTCTAGACATATCTGTTCAACAGCGTCATAGTCTACAATTGCAGTGGCTTCTATGGTTTGAGTAGATTGAATGGTATCATTCGTTTCATAGTCTGCTATTCCAGTCTCTACACCTTCAAGTGCGTTTACTCCAACGAAATTTACAAATTGTACAGTGACAAAAGATAGACTGGTGCATCCGTTGATGTCCGTTACTTCTATTCCTATGATATCGTCTTGCACAAAGGTATTAGAGGTAAACGTTTCTGAAGTTCCACTTTGCAAAGACTCCCCAGAATCTAATAGACCATTTGAATTCGAATCAAGGAAAAAGTCATAATTTGTCTCTCCACTTGGGGTAGCGTCCAATGTTAAATCTTCTCCGCTACACAATGGTAGATTAGTAGATAAACCTGCTACCAATGTTGGAGCGCAACTTAAGGAATAGGTAAACACCCAATCTCCATTCGGTGTAGATTGAGTAAAAGTAGTCGAGTCGAAATCTATTGTTTCTGTGGTGATTACTTGAAAATCATCCACCGCATCAAAATTACATTCACTAAAAATACCGTCATCTTCGTGCGTTTCTACTACTATGTCAACTGTACCGACACTGCATGCGGTTTGACCAAGGTCGACTATAATAGGAACATTATCACAAATAGTTGGGTCGATATAAGTATTTGGATTTGAAGTGGCGCCAGAACTTGGCACATTGAAATAATAGGATTGACCACCTATTTTTAAAATTAATTCTGGATCCCCATTACCATCGCTCACTGGAGGAAAAGAAATCGTATTAATTTCCATAGTTACACTATTACCGATAACAGAACTACAAGGCAAACTAAGCGTAGTATCTACCGCTTGGCAAGCATCAATAGTGCCCCATCCATACTGACTATCTTTAATGGGATACCTGCTAGAGGTTTGAATTAATCTATTCAATACTTGATCTCTAGAAAAAGTAAGATTATTGCTAAATACCAATCCAGCTATTCCAGCCATAATGGCCGTAGACGAAGAAGAACCTCCCACGTAACCCCTATAGTCGTTATTCGATGCGTTATCGTTTGTATTGGTAACTGCGTTGTTACCAGTAGCAGATCGCTCCATAAAAACACAAAATTGCACCTCGTTTCCACTATGACAATTATTGCATCTTTGAAAATCACTACCTTCTATCACACCCGTTACTGCTATCGCTTCAGGCATATTAGCAGGAGCAATAACTCCAAAAAAATTTGTAAAAGAAGTAGATGTTCCAGCAGCTGCAAAAATTAATTTATCATTGTCATGCGCATAAATAATCCCATCTTCAACAGGGCCATGACTAAATATATCTCCTAAGGAGATACTAATAATGCTAACACGCGAGTCGTCTGCAGCATCATATAAGGCATCTCTGAGCCCATCAATTTCGGCTCCTACATTGATGATGACATCATTGGTAACTCTGTAGGAAATCAAATTCGATTTATAAGAAACGCCTGCAGGAGTGCTATCAAATCCTCTAGTACCTGTGGCTAATCCTGCCATTGCAGTTCCATGTCCACATTGATCTTGCCAGCCATCTGTGCCTGACCCATTGGGATTATAAAATTCTTTTTTTTCAATTACTCTTCCTGAAGAATCTCCTTCATCAAATTCACCATTAAACTTTGGATTTGTAGCAGATACTCCAGTATCCATAACAGCTATCCAAACGCCTTCTCCCTTATTTGACTTAGTCCAGGCAGAGTCTATCATGTGTTCTGACTGAGTCCATGAAGAGATAGAGGTAGGAGTGATTGCTACGTAGTCGTTTGTATCAAGTGGTACACTATAGTCCGAACATCCTTCGCCGCTTCTATTTTGAGAGGCTAGATACTCATAGTTGGCTGGTTCAACATAGCGGATGTTTTCAGTACCTCGCAAGCTTTCTATTAATTCTTTTGAAAAAATTTTGGCGTAAAGATATGGGCGATTTTGACCAGTATTCATGTCAAACAATTGTTCATCTGTCAAAAAAGTACCTGTTTTTCTATTCTCCGTACGAATAAAGTTCATTAAGTCATTTCTCGCTTTGTTCCAGTCAGGGGTGGAGAAGTCTCTACTATTTATAGCCTCTCTAGTATCACTTATTGATATAGGCATAAAACCAATGATGGCAACAGAATCAATTCGTATCAAAGTACTCCAAAGTAAATCAGTACTCATATCTGACCAGTTCAAGGCTTCTTGTTGGAGATCAAGAGAATCGGTGATTTGTTGGTTTATATCATGAAGTGTTAATGGGCTATTACCATCTTGGCTATAGATAGAATTATAGCTAAGTACACAGAGTAAAATATAAAAGATCTTGTCTCTCATAAATTGTGTTGTTGAGTATAATTGTTTTAGTAACAATCAGAAATTCAATCATTTAAGTAAATAAAGATACTATTTTGGCTACGTAATACGAATTAAAGTAAAAATTATTGATATTGATAAAGGCTTAGTACCTACATTTTTGTACCTTTTGACCTTATAAAATTCAAATTATATGAATAAAATAGTTGCGAATGCTGAAGCTGCCATTAAAGGTATTCAGAATAATATGACCATTATGCTAGGGGGCTTCGGACTTTGCGGAATTCCAGAAAATTGCATTCATGCACTTGTAAAAGCGGGCGTGAATAATCTGACTTGTATTTCGAATAACGCGGGTGTTGATGATTTCGGCTTAGGCTTACTTCTCCAAAAAAAGCAAATCAAAAAAATGATTTCATCTTACGTAGGGGAAAACGATGAGTTCGAACGCCAAATGCTAAGTGGAGAATTGGAGGTTGATCTCATACCCCAAGGATCATTGGCGAGTAGATGCCAAGCTGGTGGAGCTGGTGTGCCTGCTTTTTATACACCTGCAGGATTTGGTACGGAGGTAGCTCATGGTAAAGAGGTTCGTTATTTTGATGGAAAACCGCACATCCTAGAGTCCGCACTTACTGCAGACTTTGCTATTATCAAAGGTTGGAAAGGAGATCGTTACGGAAACATTATCTATAAAGGAACTGCTAGAAACTTTAATCCACTGATGGCTATGGCTGGAAAAATAACCATCGCTGAAGTAGAAGAGATCGTAGAGCCTGGAGAATTGGACCCCAATTTTGTGCATACACCGGGGATTTTTATCCAGCGTATTTTTCAAGGTGCTTCTTTTGAAAAACGTATTGAACAAAGAACCACCACACCAAAATCTTAAAGCCTTTTAAAAATTATTATGTTAGATAAAATAGGAATTGCAAAACGTATCTCTCAAGAATTATCAGATGGATGGTATGTCAATCTAGGTATCGGCATACCTACTTTGGTGGCTAATTACGTGCCTGATGGAATGAATGTTGAGTTCCAATCTGAAAACGGTATTCTTGGTATGGGACCTTTTCCTTTTGAAGGAGAAGAAGACGCCGACTATATTAATGCGGGTAAGCAAACCGTGACTATTCAACCTGGAGGAAGTATATTTGACTCTGCTACTAGCTTTGCTATGATTCGAGGCAAGCATATTCAATTGACTGTATTAGGGGCAATGGAAGTAGCTGAAAATGGTGATATCGCAAATTGGAAGATTCCAGGCAAAATGGTAAAAGGTATGGGCGGCGCTATGGATTTGGTCGCATCCTCTGATAACATTATTGTAGCCATGATGCACACTAATAAACGAGGTGTTTCTAAATTACTAAAAAGATGCACCTTGCCATTGACTGGAGTGGCTTGTGTCAAAAAGATTGTAACCAACTTAGCTGTATTAGAAGTAAGCCAAAAGGGTTTTGTGCTCAAAGAAAGAGCTCCAGGAGTTAGTATAGAAGATATCCAAAACGCTACAGAAGGTAAGCTGATTATAGAAGGCGATATCCCAGAAATGAAAATAGATTAATTGGGCATGCCCCTTATAAAACTCCATCATCTCCTAAGG
>CAYZUW010000345.1:0-4504 GCA_964481325.1 uncultured Saprospiraceae bacterium | reverse complement strand
ATGCTGGTTTTACACCACAACTACGTACGCAACAATACGACTATCGTGAACTACCCAAGGATATCAAACAACAGTCTTTGGATACTGAAAAGATGATAGTGGATTAGTTTTTACTAAGTTAAAAGAAAGTTTAACAATATTCAAGTCGACTCCGACTACTCAGTTTTTACGAAAACATGAGTATCACCATCAATAATAACCCTACCCGTCCTATCATACTCTTTTATCGTAAGTGTATCATTGAACAAATCAACAATTTCCCAATACCAAGGCTTTATTTCTAAATTAATATCCACGCTGTCTCCGTTTAATATTATTGGTACTTCAGTAGAGGGTATCAAATCAACACGATTATTTTCCAAATTTATTTCAAACTCTCCTTCTACAGCGTTGGCGAATTTTCTAGGATTTATAATGTCATATGTAAAATCTTCAGAGAAGATATAAGTTTCGTTTCGCTGCAATTCTGATATAGGAATTAAGCTTGTATCTACTAAAGCGACAACTTGCTCCCACTTACCAAAAATCTCTGCTTCGTATACTAGTATGGGTGCTTCAGGTTGAGTCCTGCTTGACTCACAAGTGAAAAGAGCAAAAAAAGAGCAAAATGTCAAAAGTAAAATTCTCATTGTTTAACTATTTTTATCCTATTAATTGTCTTCATATTCAAAATCTGAATTTAAAACACTCTTTGTTTGTCCTTTCGCATTAAAATAGTGCAAATAAACTCAATAAAGAAATTACAAAAAATACTTTCATGTTTTCACTTGTCTTTAGGTGAAAGATATTCCAAAAATAATCAGTAAAGAGATATCAACAATACAAAAAAAATACCAATATTCAGGTTTTAGACACAACAATAATGCATCTAAAGATTTGATTATGAGCTGACTAGTTGCGTTATTATTCAGGCTTCAAAAAGATATAAATATATTTTTCTTACTTATAAGCTAAGGATTATATGAATAAACTTCATCGCCATAAATAAAAATCAACCAAATACGAGATTTTATAATGACCTTTTTCTTTTCTCTAAAACAAAAGAAATCCACGTTGATGTTTACTTATTTGCAACGTGAGTTGAATTTTCTCGCTCTTAACAGTGCATCCAAAAATTAACCGTTTTGGAATAGAGTTTATATCTATTTGTACTATAAAGAATTAGAGTGAAGTATCTATTAAATAAATTAGTGCGGTTTGAGCATGTTTTCCCAAAGAGTTCGACCAATTACTGGAAGGAAAACCATTATCGCACTTATCTACTAGTTAAAAGACTTCAGCATTATTTTTATCGGATGTTGCCTCCAAAGCATCTTATCAATTACGACAAAATAATCGACAAGTCTATACCCGTATTAATTGTCAACTACAACAGGTGTCAATCCTTGATGCAATTGGTAGAATGGTTGCTCCATCTTGATGATGTCGTATCTATTATTATTTTAGACAACGCGTCCACTTATCCACCTTTGCTTCAGTATTATGACAGTTTAGACCTTCCAAATGTCCAAGTTATACGATTTCAAAAAAATCACAAACTCAAAAAACTAATTGCCATCAGTCAGACGATGCAGCAATATGATTACTATGTAGTCACTGATGCAGATTTGATCCCATACTCTGATACAAAAAATGACATTCTGAGTCGTATGAAAGAAATGTTAGACAAATACAAAGACATAAATCATATAGGGGCCTCCTTATCGATTGAGGACATCCCAGATCACTACCCACTTAAAAACGCGGTCCAAAAATGGGAAGAACAATTTTGGGAACAGCCTATCGAAAAAGGAGTCTTTGAAGCATGCGTTGATACCACTTTCGGAATGTATAGAAGTAATAGCTTTATCATGGAGCTATATCCCGCCTTGCGTCTAGGCAAGAACTACACCCTCAAGCATGTGGATTGGTATGTGGACCCTTCCAACCTATGCGATGAATCTCAATACAATATGGCAAAGACAACGAGTATCTCTACATGGAATACGAGATTAAAGAATTGTATTCCAGGTTTGTAGGCAATTATGGATTTCATCTAGTATTCCTTTATCTTGCGCCTATGTTCAAGTTTCGATTTGATCGCTACCATTTTATTGTAGCATTCTTTTTGTTTATAGTATTGGTCTTGATTGCTCTTTTTGTACGAGACCATTTTATCCGACCTATCTTTGGAGACTTCCTTGTTGTTATATTCATGTACTACACTATAGGTACATTAGTTAAGATGTCAAAACTATGGATGGCGATAGGCGTACTCTTATTTGCTTATGCCGTAGAGATAGGTCAATACTACAATCTCGTTTATCATCTAGGTCTCAAAGGAAATCGTTTCGCCGAAATAGTAATTGGTTTGGGCTTTACTTGGACTGACATGCTTGCCTATACCTTAGGGGCGATGGTGGTATATTTTTGGGAAACGCGAAACAATGTCAAGTCATCTTTATCTGATCATAATTAATAGGCAAAAACTCAACTTGCATTTCCAATAGCATATCTATGACAGGTTTGAAAAAAGCATTGCTTATATCTCGGTCATGAAACAACACCAAGTCTATTTTGTCTTTTTGTTGTATCCCCGTTTTTTCACGAACTATACCTCTGTAATCTTCTGGCTTATCGCTTTCCAGTCGTTCTTTGATTTGCGCTAAGTACATGTCTTGATTTTGTTTTCCATCCCAGCGCCACTCTCCGATATCAAATGACCAAGACCAATCTTGGTCGGTAGATAAAGGGTGAAAAAAATCATAGTCTACCCCTACCAAATCTCCTCGGACATATCCAAGTTGAAACATGTAGCGTTGTAGTTCTTCCGCTAATGCCCCTTTTTGCTCTTCCTCTAGCTTATTGATTTGATTATCCACTGGATGTAGACTACTAATCCATTTTACAATATTATCAAAGCGGCTTTGCTTTAATTCCTCTGCTTCATCTCGAGTCATAAATTGATACCCATACTTCCCGTCTCCTTTATCTCCATAAGGAAACCGAAAAAGCCTATCATAATCTGGTTGCCCTGCTTCCTGATATAGTCTTTCGATTAAAGCATCTGTTTTTTGAATTTCCTGTTTTGCACTATCAAGGTCTAAGTCTGAAAAATGAGGATGTGAGTAAGAGTGATTGCCGATGAGATAGCCTTTACTGATGGCGTATTTCAAGTCTTCCCAGCCAGCTTCCATTCGCTCTCCAATACAAAAGAATACGGCTGGTATATTATGCTCGATGAGGTAGTCAAGATTCGATCTAAAATCCCTGGAAGGACTATCGTCTATAGTGAGGTATATTTTTTTATTCATCTTGTGTTTATTAAACGTTTACAATCACTTTTCCCATTGTCTTTCCAGATTGAAAAGTTTTAATCGCCTCTGGCAGTTGGTCAAATGAGAATTCCTCCCCTACTATGGGCTTACCCAAATCCATGGTAGATAATTCTTTCAAGAGGGCATGCATCAGTTCTGTCTTTTCGTAAAGGTATATGAGATTGAAGCCAAGGATTCCTTTATTCAATTCTATCATTTTTTGCGGATCTATTTTCGGTCTAGTAAAAAACTGATACATCAGTTTTGGATAGTTGGGTTTGTCTGACCGTGATGCGTAGCGCGCCGATCCGTAGATGATGAGTCTCCCCTCTTCGGCCAATGCGTCATATCCTATTTTGAATATTTCTCCACCGATACATTCCATAATCAGATTGAGTTCTTGCCCGTCAAGTGCCGCCTCCAAGTCTTGCTTAAAAGTACCAGATCGCACGATGACTTTATCGTAGCCTTCTTTTTTACAAAAATCTATCTTCTCCACGCTGCCTACAGAACCAATCGTCGTGGCACCCATTTTCTTAGCGATTCTGTTTGCCCATAAGCCTACCCCACCTGCTGCACTATGCACCAGCACTTGGTAGCCAGTCTGTATGTTTCCCAAGTTTTTCAATCCATAGTAGGCCGTCAAAACTTGCACCAGATAGGCCGCTCCTTGTGCGTAGCTCCAATCCGCTGGTATGGGTATCAAGTATCGCTCATCATGATTGAGCGCCGTGGTATAGCCTCCAAATCTGGTCACCCCCATCACGCGATCTCCGATGGACAAATTCTTTACCGCCCCTCCTACCGCCGTGACTTCTCCTGCAAATTCTAAGCCTGGGATGAATTCTCCTTTTGGCGTGGCCGAGTACAGTCCCCAGATGGCGAATACGTCTGCAAAGTTGAGACCTACTGTTTTCACCGCCACTGTTACTTCCGTAGCCTTTGGCGCATCGAGTTGACCCGTTTTTTGTTGGAGATTTTTTAGGTTTCCCGCCTTGAGGCTGTAGTATTTGTATTCCATAAATTGACTAACTAATCTGGTGGCAAGATAGTTAAAAAAGGAACTAGGTACTAAGTGTAAAACACTAGACAAATCTTTGTAATAATTAAATGTAAAGTTTTATTCTTCACATGGCCATTTTTTTGATTTATCGGGAGTGCCACCAGACTCCACTACGTTACGTCTGCTGTCGGGCTATTTCGGAGTT
>CAYZUW010000344.1:0-4543 GCA_964481325.1 uncultured Saprospiraceae bacterium | reverse complement strand
ATGCAGATTTATAAATTTATCCCTTTTAGACTTACTTTCTTCTTTTTTCTAGGGATAGTGCCCCTTCAAGCACAAGAAGAGAATGAAATGGGTAGTAAAACCTGGAAAACGCTCTCTAAAATCACTTATCGCAAGCAGTTTGATGAGTTACTAGGTTTTAAAATTGATATTCCTGTATTTTCGGCCGACGTCAAGGCTCTCGAAGGCAAGGAAGTCGTGGTCAAAGGCTACATCATCCCTACAGAAGGCTATAAGAGTCATACGGAGTTTGTCTTCTCTGCTTTCCCATACAATATGTGTTTTTTCTGTGGAGGCGCTGGCCCCGAAACCGTGATGGAAGTCATCGCTAAAGATCCCATTAAATTTACTGCAGAAGCCGTTAGCATCCGTGGCGTACTCGAGCTCAACGAAACCGACATCAATCGCCTAATGTATATCTTGAAAGAGGTGGAGGTTTTGTGAAAGAAGCATTAGGTGTTAGGAATAAGATAAATGTAAAAGTGGACACCTTTGAGCTCCCTTTATAATTTACTTCGCCTCATTTATCATTCAATAGGCGCCATACCTCTCCTGAAAAAGTCGAGCTACCGCGTCATCCGTTTTACTTCGGTATCTAGGAATATGTTCTGCTAAATTTGTTCATCAGTCTCTTCTCGTACCTCGTCGAGCCAGTTGCACAAAAAGCATCACTATAGTCCTAGCCACCTTCGTGCTCACTACTACCGCTTGTCGGAATAGAAATGCAGAGCCATAACAAAAAAAGGACTATAAGAGGGTAATTGGTTTATAACCAAAACCTAAAGGGCACCTCTATCAACCTCATTCATTGCCTATAAACAAAATTCTTATGATTTTTTTATCCCAATTCAGAGGTCAATAGAAGCTTCCAAATAGTTTTTTTTTATTAATCCCACTCTACTTTATCCCAAGTAAGATCATCCAAACTACACCAAATAAAATAAGAAGTAGTGACTAGGATAAATGTGCATACTAAGAGATATGCTAAAGTATCTACCAATAAATAATAGTGCACTCCAACTATTGCCGAAATCAAGATCCATAATAAAAACATGGATAAAAAGTTGGATCCATTTTGTAAATCAGACCAAGGCTTCGAAAACGGAGGGCTTTTGAAATTTATCTTTAACCACAACACATTTAGGAACAACAAAACTATTCCGCCAAAGAGGAAATCATCTATCACTTGTACACCCCAAATCCCAATAGATAGAGCAAACAAAATAAGCCAAGCTGGTAAAATAAATTTTACAATGACTACCTTGTATAGGGCATAAAGAAGGGTCTTTGGATGGGCGATCGGTGTCGACCTAAAGATCCAAGTCTGACTAGGCATCTCCGAAAAAAGGGAATGCGATAAAGCGGTATAGCCCAAAAAGGCAATAATATACACCGCCAGGATATAGTGATTTCCCGACTGTATCTCTTCAAAGCGTTCCATTACCGAGCCCTTGCGGCCTAAAAATCCACTTAATATCATTATAGGTACATAAGCTAAGATGGGATAGGTCTTAAGTTTAAACTTTCTATCCCGACTTAGGTATCTATAGCAAAACTGGAAAGCCGCTTTCTCTTCAATAGAATTACTAAAGAAAGAAGCTACACTATCTAGGGTGCCTCCATTCTTCGTATTTTTTATCGATGTAGTGTCTACTTTTTCTATCGCTAGATTAGCACTAAACATCTGTTGTCCAAAGTCCTTTGACAAATAATTCGATATAAAAACGAGCGCCCCTAAAGTGCCTACTACCGACAAGACAACATGTATAATTATTTGAGTACTGTACTGCTGATTTATTAGCATATCCCATATCGCTGCAATCCAGGCTGGTGCCGCTAAATAACTATACCATGAAGCAAACACATAGGCATTTTCTATCTCGCTCACATCGATTAATTTCGGCAAAAGATAATAGCCTGCCAATATTCCGATCATAAAAACAATCTGCATATTATTTATCATGTTTTTTACTTTCGCCGCGGAAACAAACTTGATGACAGCTAAATAGAAGAGTGTCACCAAACTCACAGACATTACTAAGGTCATTAGTGCTTGCAACATAAAAACGAGCAGCCCTAATTTGTCATTTATAACCCAGTACACCAGCGCAGGAAAAATATAAGCCAAGGCTTGCTTGCTCAAATAAATCATGATGCGCAATATCCTAGAGATAGACAAGGTGGCGTCATTGACAGGAGTAAGCAAAAGGGTATAGCTATCTTTTGGATCCACTAATACATCCGAAAAGTCCATCACTACAGTCATAGAAAGAAAAATCATCCAAATCCCAAAATATAGCGTGAGTCCCGTAGCCACATGCTCGAAAAAAAGCATTGGAAATAGCATTAAAAGGCCTACTATTGCTAGAACTGCCAATGCTATATACTGTACATAAGAACCGTGCTGATATGTCTGCATCCCAGTAAACATACCTGACCTTCGCCGTGAATCTACCAATAGTTTCGCCTTCAATATCGCATGGAGATGTTTGAGGTCGGCCCCCATACTTTTCCACAGGGGGTTGAATAGTTTGACTAGTCTTAAAAGTAGTTTATTCATCTTAAGACTTTTTTACTTCATCAAAAAAACTGTTCGTGTTGTCACGCTTAAGATGCCCTCCTGTGAGTTGGGAAAATATATTTTCTAAGGTATCTCCATATTTACTTTTGAGCGTAGCAAAATCACCGTCTGCAAAAATGGTCCCTGCATTCAACAATATGATTCTATCCGAAATCTTCTCTACCACATCCATGATGTGCGAAGAATAAAATATAGTTGCTCCATCCGCTGCCAACTTGTTGATGATGTCTTTGACCATGATTACGGAGTTGGCGTCTAAACCTGTCAGCGGTTCATCTAGAAAAATAATCTTGGGCTGATGCATTAGTCCTGAAATCAACAGTACTTTCTGGCGCATCCCTTTCGAAAAGGACTCCATGCGATCATCTAGATTTTTTTCGAGTCCTAGCGATCCAAGCATTCTCTTGGCGCGCTCTTCTACGACAGCTTCTTCTAACCCATGCATGGCGCCTATCAGTTCTAGAAATTCCATGGGCGTGAGTAGATTGTATATTTCGGAGACCTCTGGTACATAGCCTATCATTCTCTTTACGGCGAGTGGTTCTTCCTTGACATTGATGCCGTTGATGAGGACTTCTCCATCAAAGTGATTATCCAATCCTGCCAAGATCCGTACAGTCGTGGATTTACCTGCTCCATTGGGCCCTATATAGCCAATGATTTGCCCTGGCTCAATTTCTAAATTGATTCCTCTAAGCACACGATTTCGACCGTAGGCTTTGCTTAAGTTTTTAATGGAAATGATAGACATACAGAAGGTGTTTTTGCTAATCCTTAACTCTTGGAATAATATTTAGTAAAAATACTATTTCAACCCAATATAAGACTATGTATAGAAAAATGAATTTTCTTTACATAGGAAGCACCATACGTAAAGAAAAATAGATTTACTTTTACATAAGAATCAATATGTTAAGACTTCTTATCAACGGAGCTTTATACCTAAACTAATAAATTTTTCACTTGAAAAATATAGAGGGTAAGAAGGGGATTCAAAGTATTCTTATCGACTAGCCCTGGTCAAATAGATGAGTATGGCGGATTCTAAAATTTAGTTGCCTATTTTAATAAACCTCCCTTCATCAATTCTTTTTCCCTTATGCATTATTTGGAAAAAATAAGATCCTGAAGGTAAATCAGATATATAAATTTGTGCGTTAGTATGAATTGCCTGATTTACAGAAACCCTCTCACCCTTAATATTATATACTATAAAATCAAATACTCCATCTTTCAAAATTCCCGATTCATCTTTTATCGCAATAAAGTCTTTTGATGGGTTTGGATAAATTTGAAACTGTCTTAATTCCCTTTTCTCCATAACTTCGGTGGTCGAAACAATAGGCTCACATGGTTCTTGAAGCGCACCTAAATCAAAGTTTGGGAAATTTGGAATGCTTGCAAAATTTAGTGCTGGAATTTCAATGGCCTGTTGTCTAAAGTCACATGCTGCTCCAAGACTATCTGGTTCATTAATAACATGAAGAAAACGATGACTACTTATACCCGCGATGTAAATTTTGTTATCGGGTGCCAATTGTGACAAATAAAATACTGCACTAAAAGAGGGCACGTTGACCAAATTGAGAGTATCTATTAGCATCCGACTATTCGCAACATCAGTAGCCTGCAAATCAAACTGATATAACTTCGTCCTAGCTGCAGCATATAAGAATCTAGAATTAGGGGAGATAGACAAGCCTGCTGCTCCGAATGTATCTTCAGGAAATGAAATAGAAAAGCCATTACTTAATTCCCCCTTACACCTATCAAAGTCAAAAATGTGTAAGCCATTCCACGGGTTAAATCGAGCGTATTTTGTGCCATCTGGAGAAAAGGCTGCTTGGCCTATTCCATGAGAGCTATTCCATTCTTCCCCATTGCAGATTAGTTTATTCTCTGTAATTCCTTCCGAAGTAAGTAGTAGTAAGTAGTAGCAATTGG
>CAYZUW010000343.1:0-4552 GCA_964481325.1 uncultured Saprospiraceae bacterium | reverse complement strand
AGGCACTCTTATACCTCTTTCATAAATAAACCCTATAGCCCCTCTCAAACGGTCATTTGCACTTCGTGTACCGCTATAACCATTATCTGAAGTAAATATAATAATGGTGTTTTCTCTCAATCCTTTTTCGTCTAAATAATCAACAATTCGTTGAATATTCTCATCAATAGAAGCAATCATAGTGGCATAAGCAGCAACCCCTTTTAGCTTATTTTCTGCCAGTTTCGTATTTAAATTTGCTATTTTAGAACGAAACTTTTTCATCATTTCCTTATTTCTAACCTTGAAAGGTCGGTGAGGGGAATAGAAATGCAAATTCACAAAAAATGGTTCGTCTTTATTTCTATCTATAAAATCTATCGCTTCATCAGTTAATCTATCAGTAAGCCATTCGTCACTATCTTTTGGCTCAATCATGGGATTTTTAAAAGGAGCATTATAACCACCACTTTCTGATTTATATCCTTTTGTATGTCCTTTTGCTGGGTCACCCCACCAAGAACCTCCTACGTTTTCATGAAACCCTCTTCCCTCTGGGTAATATTTTTGTATTTCAGGATCTTTTAAATCTTTTACCCAACTCATGTCACCATTATCAGGTTGTTTCAATTTTTTTTCAAATGGATGCTTAGTTTCACTACGAGGGTTTGGTCCTACAATATGCCATTTTCCAAGGTGTATCAATTTGTATCCTGCTTCATTTAATGGTTTTGCATATACTGGGTGCTCTAAACCAACTGTCCAACGCGAAAAAATATCTGTTTGATTGTTTCCTTTTTCTAAAACAGGCACCGTGTAAACTCCTGTTCTAAAGGAATGCCTCCCCGTTAATAGTGCTGCCCGAGACGGCGAACAAGTAGGATACATATAAGCTTGATTAAACACCATACTTTCTTTAGCCAACTTGTCTAAGTTTGGAGTTTCAAACCAATTACTCCCCATAAAACTTACATCCTTCCAACCTAAATCATCGGCCATGATAAAAATAATGTTCGGTTTTTTCTCCGTCAAATTAGGCGGTATCGTCTTGCATGAAAATGACAAAAACGACAACAGGAACAGCATTAAAAATGTACGTTTATCAAACATGAATATTGATTTTTTATAATTTCCCTTACTTCTTTTCATATTTAAAGCTAAATTCCTCTGAATAAGTATGTGCAGCCTCCATGATATTAGAAATTCGTTCTACGATTTCAGGGTTTTCTGTGGCAATATCATTTTGTTCCCCTAAATCCGTAGCCAAATTATAGAGTTCGATAGGAGCTTCCGCATTCTTAGTCATATTCAAACGTATCCCTTTCCAATCTCCAAGTCTTACTGCCTGACTACCTCCTCTGTTCGGAAATTCCCAATACAAATACTCATGGCTTTTTTGTTTTTCTCCCAATAATGTCGGTAAGAAGGAGATACCGTCTGTATTTTGTGGTTTTTGTACTTGTGCTATTTCACAAACGGTAGGTAAAAAATCCCAAAAAGCTGAAATGTGCTTTGAAGTAGCATTTGCTTTGATTTTCTTTGGCCAGTATGCAAGCATAGGAACTCGTATTCCACCTTCATAAAAATCACGTTTAAATCCTCTTAAATTTCCATTACTATTAAAATATTTCGGGTCAGCTCCACCTTCCTTATGAGGACCATTATCCGAAGTAAATATGATTATGGTATTTTCTGCGATTCCAAGTTCTTCCACTTTTTTCCTAATCTCCCCCACTTGCTTATCCAATAAATAAACCATAGCTGCAAAAGCTGCGTGCGCTTCTTGTTGTGGACTATAGCCTCCATTTTTATACCTTTTACCTTTATTCGCTCCTCTAAAGCTTTTTTCAGGAAGTAATTTACCTCTAAATTTTTCTAGGTATTTTTCAGGTACAATTAGTTCCGCATGCGGAAATACAGATGGGTAATACATGAAAAAAGTGTTGTCTTTATTTTTTTCAAGGAAGGAAAGTGCCTCTTGATGTATCCGCTCAGGAGCATAAGTTTCCGTTTGTTTTCCTTGATTTCCTTCCAATATTTCTTTGGTTTGATTGCGCCACAAGTGATAAGGATAAAAATTATGTGCTAACTTTTGGCAATTATATCCATAGAATTCATCAAAGCCTTGATGATTGGGGTCGCCTTCTGATCCAGGGAATCCCAGCCCCCATTTTCCAAAAGCACCTGTTACATAGCCTCCGGATTTCAACAATTCCGCAACGGTTACTAGTGAAGACTTTAAAGGTTTTTGTCCTTCTGGTTTGACTTCTTTATTTCCACGAATGAACGTGTGACCTGTATGTTGCCCTGTCATCAAAGCAGAACGAGAGGGCGCGCAGATAGCAGCACCCGAATAATGTTGCGTAAAAAACATTCCATCCCTTGCTAATTTGTCAATATTTGGTGTTGAAAACTTTTCTTGACCTGTTAAACTTAAATCCCCGTAGCCTAAATCATCTGCTAGAATGTAAATAATGTTAGGTCTCCCTATTTGACCTGTCTCCTTAACATTTTTTTGACTGATACAGCCACCAATCAATGCTAATGAAATAATTACACCTACTATTTTTATTACTTGATTCATGCGTTCCTTTTTATATTAATTCAGTAAGTGGCTAGACAAAAATAATCACGCAGAGTTCGCAGAGCACGCTGAGATATAATGTGCTGATTATTAAGTCTCTGCGGACTCTGCGATCTCTGCGTTAATTGTTAAGCTATTTTTGTCCTAGTGCTTACTTACTTCCTTATTCCTAATAATTAAATTCTAATCTTTCCCCTTTTCTAGTTTTTACTTGTTTGACTTCCTCTTGATACCGTAGGTTTAAATCATTCCCCAATAAAGAGGTTATAACTACAGATTTTAATTGCCCTTCTTCCCAGTCCATATCAATTTCAAATCCTTTTCTGGCGACAATCCCTTTGATACTTCCTGATGGCCAAGCGGTAGGCAATGCAGGTAAGAGATTAATTTCATCATCATGACTTTGCAGTAACATTTCAGTAATGCCAGATACTACCCCAAAATTTCCATCAATTTGAAAAGGAGGATGTATATCCAATAGGTTCGATAGGGTTGATTTTCGCTGTAATGCTAAAATATTGTCGTAGGCTTTATCTCCTTCTAATAAACGGGCGTAAAAATTAATAATCCAAGCTCTACTCCAACCAGTATGTCCGCCACCGTGTTTCAATCGACCTTCTATGGTTTTTTTTGCTGCTTCAAAAAGGTCAGGCGTTTTATATTTTGAAATCTGATTCGATGGATGCAAGGCATACAAATGGGAAATGTGTCTATGACCCGGCATCGCTTCTCTTAATCCTTCCACCCATTCCAACAAACGTCCATCTTCTCCAATTTGAAGCGGCGGCATTTGCTCCATTTTACTTTTTAAAAGCTCGCTAAATTCTTGGTCAATATTTAAAATTGCCGCTGCCTTTATACAATTACTAAATAACTCAAATATGATTTCACGGTCCATCGTCGCTCCCATATTTAAAGTGCCCCGCTTCCCATCTTCTGTTAAAAAATTGTTTTCTGGAGATACCGACGGACCTGTAACTAAAAGTCCTGTTTTAGGGTCAGGAACCATTAAGTCAACCAAAAATAAGGCTGCCTCCTTCATGATGGGATAAGCCTTGTTTTTTAGATATTCTTTGTTTTCCGTAAATTCATAATGCGTATATAAGTGCTGACAACACCAAGCTGCGCCCATTGGCCACATACCACTTCGTGATTTTCCAAATGGAGCTGTAGAATGCCAAGCATCACTCGTATGATGGGCTACAAATCCTCTAGCACCGTATATTTTTTTTGCGGTAATCCGCCCCATTTCCCGCAAATTATCTATGTAATCTAAAAAAGGCTCATGGCACTCTGCTAAGTTGGTCATCTCTGCCATCCAATAATTCATTTGGATGTTGATATTAATATGATAATCTGAATTCCAACGTGCTTTAAATTTATTCACCCAAATACCTTGTAAGTTGGCAGGTAAATTACCGGGCCTAGAACTACTGATTAACAAATATCTTCCGAACTGATATTGCAATTGCGTTAAATAATTATCGGTCGCTCCTCCTTTCACTTTTTTTAACCGAACATCTGTTGGTAGGTCTTCCCCTGTTTCATCCGATATTTTAAAATTGACTCTATGAAACAAGGATTCATAATCTGCCAAATGTCTCTTATACAACTCGTCGTAGGATTTTGCTACTATTTTATTTAAGGCAGCAGCACATTCTTTTTTAGGGTCTAAACCACGATAATTACTAGAGGCGACTACTTTTATGATTACTTCATCGGCATCCGAAATCGTCACTTTATCGTTGGCAACTTTTGTGGTACCTCCTTTCGTTTCAAAATGAACAATCGCATGAAATTTAACGCCATTCCCATTGCCCACATGTTCAGAAAATTCAATTTTATTGCTAGTAGTCGATATGTCCGTTTGCTCCGTTCTTTTTACCCAAGAGGAAATATTTATTTTTCCTTGCTCATTGGCAGTATATTTATACACCATCGCCTTGTCTGGAAAACTGGAAAAATAGTTTCGCGTATAAGCCACGCCCT
>CAYZUW010000342.1:0-4581 GCA_964481325.1 uncultured Saprospiraceae bacterium | reverse complement strand
TACGAGTTCCCGCACAACACCTAATTAAGTGAATTTCAAATCCTTACAGTGAATAATGTTTATTTTTTATATCAATATTTTACTACCGAAACTTGAGTTCCTAATATAATATCATATTCCCTGCGCTCCGGGTGGAAGTGGTATGAAGTGCGCTGTATATCCAATGAAGCAATAGCTGAGGAAGGATGAGCCGATAGGCGAATACAAGTCAGCTATATGCTGAATGGATATACAGGGTGCTGAATACAAACGGATGACCGGATATAAGCGCCCAAGAAAAGATTGTAATTCCATTATTAACCATTCAGAGCTAAGGATATACTATTGCAGTGTAGGAAATGCAACATTCTTCTAATATTCTTTAATACAATTTAATACATATTTCAAAAATAGTTATTTAATTGCTGTAGACCGCGCAAGTAAATTTTAATAAATAAATATGTATCGTAGTGCAGCGAATTGGGTATTTATAGTGTCTATACTATGACAGGGAAATTGCCCAATACTAGACAAATAGTCATCTACTGAAGAGCCACCTAATTTATATTTTATATATTTAGGTAGTCTATACATTGAGTATAACAAAAACAAAACTTGACGAAGTATGCAATCAAACGTTTACATACTATTAACCCTCTTCACGCTTTTGGCTACACGGTCATTCGGGCAGGATATTCACTTTACCAATTACGAATTTTCACCACTGTACTTATCTGCTGCAAAGACAGGCGAGTTTGCGGGAAGCTATAGAGTAGGCGCCAATGCCAGGAGTCAGTTCAATAGCTTTATCGCCGAGCCTTATCAGACGTTGATGGCTTTTGCGGATGTGAACTTGGCTGTAGGGCTGAAGCCGCATCATTGGGTCGGCGCAGGAATCAATGTGTACACGGATAGGGCTGGAGATTTGGCTTATCAAAACACGGGTGTGCATCTCAGTTTGGCGTATCATTATGCGGTGGACCCAAAATATAAAACGGTATTCACGCTCGGTCTGCAGTATGGAATCACACAGCGGAATATAGATACGGACAATTACTTTTCGGGCGAAACCCTGCGAGGGAATTCTAATGATCCAGACTTAGAGCTGATCGAAGACTTTAATCCGACGATTGGGGATCTAAATATAGGCCTCAGTATGAAAAGGAGAACGTCAAAAACAGCTTATATAGATATAGGTGTAGCGGTAAATCACCTCCTGCAGTCGGAGTTTGCTTTTACCGGCTCGACGGTGCAGAATGCTGTCGAACGAAGATTGAACGTATATGCAGAATACAGAGTGCAAAGCACAAAGCAGTTGGCATTTAGACCTATAGTCGTGTACTCAAGGATGTTCAATTTTGAAAACCTATTCGGACAATTTAATCTAGAATACAAGCCCAATATAAAGTCGACGACCGTGCTCAAAGGGGGATTGGGCTTGAGAACCGGAGATGCGCTGCAGTTTCTCGCAGGTATGCTATACAAGGGATGGGATATAGGGATTGCCTATGACCTGACTGTATCCACTGCTTCTCCATTGACGAATAGGTTTGGAGGCGTAGAGATCGGAGTCAAGAAAATATTTATAACCAATACAAAACCGGAAGCAAAACCTTTGCTGCTTTGTCCCAGATTTTAAGTATCAAAAAGAACAAACATGATTAGATATATCTTATTACTTTTTTTATGCCTAGGCTTTGGCAGTATATTGTGGCCTAGTGCAGTCCAGGCGCAACTGCATCACGCCAATAGAGACCTCCCATGTGTAAACAAAAATTACAATCTACTTCTGCACGTGGCCGTAGATTCTACTCTGCGTAGACCTCTGCGCTCTGAGGTGCAGTTGGATACTATGGTTCAACGACTCAATGAATTTTTTGAACCCATTTGCGTATCGTTTTCTATCTGTGAGATAAATATTTTGGAGGATGACTTTTCGTTAGGCAGAATAGATCTCGAACCGATCACGCAAGCGGATCAGTTGGAAGAGCTGAAGGTTCGATTTTCTTTGCGACGAAGGATCAATATTTTCTTTTTAGACTATATCAGTGGATCTAGATGTGGGACGAGTACTTTTGAAAGTATCTTGACAGAGTTGGACGCCAATATATATGTAGAGAATGAGTGCAATGAATCCCTCGCTGGGCAAGTAGCCCATCATCTTGGACACACTTTTGGATTGCGCAATACCTATGACCCCGCTACCATAGAGTTGGTAGATGGATCTAATTGTGACGCGACGGGAGATCGCTTGTGTGATACACCAGCGGACCCATTTGGTCAAGCGCTGACCGAGGAGCAAGAAGCAGCAGCAGAAGCGGGTGAACTTGTAGCTGGATTTGTAGGAGGAGATTGTGAGTTTATATACGAAGTGAGAGATCCTAATGGAGACTGGTACCAGCCAGACGTTGGAAATATTATGTCAGCGTATCCTTGTAAATGTGGATTTACACAGGAGCAGTATCGACTGATGGTAGAAACCATTCTCAAATCAGAAATTAGACACTTCTAACAAACAAAAACTATGAAAAATTTATCACTCTATATAATGTTCTGCACTATGTGCTGGCTCATGATAGGCAGCTATACGGCAGTGGGACAAACGGCGAGTAGTACGGAAGGATGTGCAGAACTGACTGTGCAGTTTACCGCACCACAGGCGGACAGTTATTTTTGGGTATTTGATGATGGTCCAGCTAGTGTATCCACGCTGCAAAATCCTGAGCATGCCTACATACAACCAGGCACCTATATGGTACAACTTTTTGATAGAGAAGGAGGCACACAAGTAGGAGAGGATATCGAGATCACCGTTTTTCCTGCGGTCGAAATTAACATCAATGCAGATGTACGCGAAGGCTGTGCACCCTTGGAAGTAAACTTTACCAGCACGATCAATGTGCATCCAGATATAGAAGTGCAGGACATCGTGTGGACATTCGGAGATGGTAGTAGTGCCTCTGGGCAAAATACTACTTATACTTATCCGGAGAACGGCATATTTACGGTATCGATAAAAGTGATTGCCAATGACTCGATCAAGTGTGATGAGCCCGTCATCTTTGAAGACTATATAGCACTAGAAGGCGCGCAAGTAAGATTTGCTATTAACCAAACCTCGTCCTGTGACGTGCCGACAGATTTTGTGTTTACTAGTACCACAAATACAGAACCAGGATCCACCTTCTTTTGGGATTTTGGAAATAATCAGACCAGTAATGAAGAAGGACCACACACCATCACCTATAGCGATGCGGGATTATTTTTTCCATCCTTGACAGTGACTTCTCCTACGGGTTGTGTAAACACTACCGAAAGAACGATCAACCTAGGCGCACCTGTGATCATACCCGCTTATCCAGATACGGTTTGTCTAGGCGTATCTACCTTTCTAAGTCAGAACACTATAGCGGAAGATTTTTTCTGGGACTTTTCTGGAGCAGATATAGACTCTACCGTATTTGGCACAACTACTGAAGTGAAGCGACCGGTAGTTACTTTTACAGAAGAGGGTTTACAAACCTTTGAGTTGACCGCTACCGCTTTAGACGGATGTCAAACTACGGAGACATTAAGTGTATTTGTTTTTCAGCCAGACGCTAGCTATACCTTGGGGCCAGATATCACTTGTACAGATCCGATATTGGTATCCTACGATGCAGATGTGACGGATTATTTATTTTATACTTTCAATAGTGATGTGACAGGAGGGGGAGTAGACGTCAAGCGAAGCAGTTCTATGGGCGCCAATATTTATGAGCAACCAGATCGTGATGAGTTTTATGTCAACACGCAAGACTCGATCACTACCCGCTTGATAGTGACATCATCCCAAGGGTGTATGGATACGGTGAGTCAAAAATTTTTCCTGCAAAGACCAGAAGCATTTTTTCTGCCTGATGTAGTTACGGGTTGTATTCCTTTTGAGGTCAATTTTGAGGATAATAGTTTTTCTGATTTTGACATTATAGAAAGAGATTGGGATTTTGGAGATGGCAATACAGCCTCTTTCGGAATGAATGATACGATGATATCCCATACCTACACGACGACAGGAATACATGAAGTGCAACTCACCATCAGGGATGAAAGTGGATGTATAGATATATCTCGAAAAGTAGAAATCTTAGCGATCGATAAAATTGTAATACCTGCACCACCACCGCCACCGTGCCCCCCTGAACCCGTATTTTGTGTAGGAGATTCTGTATCCCTTCTCGTGCTAACGGATCAGGTGATCAATAACCTGCACATAGAATCCGATGATGGTCGATTTGACCATTGCTGGAGAGAGCAGACGGCTGTGCACACCTTCCAGTTTCCAGGGGAATACACCTTGGATGCGACATACGAATTTCGAACCATATTTATTGACTCCTTATTGGGTTGTTCGTATAGGGTGATAGGTTCCCGCTCAGATATAGATTTTAGCTTGGACTGTTCAGATCCATACCTAGTAAACTTGAGTGGTCGCAACAGTATCAATGCAGATGAATTTACCTGGTTTATAGGCGAAGAGATGATTTCTACAGAAGAAAGTCTGACTTACACTTTTCCAGAGCGAGGCGAGTACACCGTCTATCTAGATACTAGGCAGGATGG